>CAZDAO010000743.1:0-2096 GCA_964503015.1 uncultured Nocardioides sp.
GCGTGGTTTCGAGGCTCGCTCCGCTCGCACCTCAACCACCGAGAGGGCCGCGGCGAAGGGTCTCGTGACGCGACTCCGACCCCGCGCAGGCTCAGTCCGGGACCCGGCGGTCCGGGACCCTCAGGGCGTGAGGTCGGGCGCCGACGCCTGGACGGCGTACTGCACGACGGGCGCGGGGACGAGGAAGCCGCTCAATCGGCCGATGACGAGTGTCGCGGCGTCGGTGCCGGCCACGACGTCGACGCTCGCGTCGACCGGCTGCTCCCACGCGACCCGGTCCTGCGCGCGCAGCCGGCCACGCCGGGACACCGCGAACGTGTCGGCCACGACGGTCGAGCCGGCGGCGCCGCGCGCGTGGTGGACGCGCGCCACGACGCCGTGCCCCTCCGCACCGACCGACAGGTCGAGGAGCCGGCCGGGTGCGACCCCGCCCGTGAGCGAGGTGCGGGGACCGAGTCGCCGGACGTCCGGCTGCTGCCGGGAGGTGGCCCACGTCGCGACCCACGGGCGGGCCGTGCGCCGTGCGCCGACCGCCAGCCACGCCGAGGTGCCGACCCCGCCGCGCGAGGCCGCGGCCGAGACGTCGAGGACGTCGCGGCTCCACCGCGCCGGGGCCCACAGCCGCGGCTCGCCGGGCGTGCCGGAGAGCAGCACGACCCGGTCGTCGCGACCGTCGAGGCGGCCCGTGGAGCGCGACTCCACCACGGCCGCCACGAGGTGTCCCCGGACGAGGTCGACACGGCCGGGCGCGATGCCGCCGTCGGGGTAGGACTGCCGGTGGCGCACCGTCCACCGCCCGGTCAGGTCGTCGTAGGTCTCGATGCGCAGCCGGCCGCCGTACCAGTAGCCGGGCTCGTCCTCGGACCCCGAGCCGCGCAGCGCGACGACGTCTCCCCCGTCGGTGACCGCCGCCACGAGGTCGTCGCCGGTCACGCCGAGCTCCTTGCGCCGGAGGTCGCGCCAGCCGAGGTCGGCGTGGTAGCTGGTCAGGTGGTGCGGCCGGCCGTAGGTGCTGTTGGTGGCGAAGAGGACGTACTGCCCCTGCGGGGAGAAGTCGATGGAGGCGATCTCGCCCTCGGGCTGCACCTGCCACACCCAGCCGTCATCGCCCGTCCACACGAGCTCGACGAGCCTCGTCGGCGGCTCCTCCAGGCCGGTCTGCACGTGGCACTCCACCGCCACGGCGAGGTTCCCGAGCGACGTCGCGGCCTCGACCGGACGGCAGCCCTCGACGTCGTCGACCGTGGTCACCTCGCTCCGCGGGCCGGGCACCCCCGCGAGCATGCGCTGGTCGTAGATCGTCGCCTCGTCCGGCCCCCCGATGCTGACGAGGGCGACGGTCTGCTCGTCCAGGGCGACGGCGATGGCGTGGTCCCCCGCGTCCCGCAGCGGGCTCCACCCGGCGTCGGCCGCGCGCGCCGGCATCGAGGACGCGAGGCTCGCGGCGAGCGCGACGACGGCGGCCGCGACGGCGTACGACGGAGCGCGCACGCCTACTCCGCGATCTCGAGCGCCCGCAGCGCGACGGCGACGTCGAGGCGCAGGTGCGGGTCGGTGGCGACGGGCCCGAGCAGGCGCTGCAGCTTCCCGACCCGGTAGCGCATCGTGTTGTAGTGGAAGAACTGGGCGCGCGCGGCCTCGGCCACGTTGAAGTTCGTGTCGAGCAGCACCTGCAGCGTCTCGCGCAGGTCGGCGGCCTCCGGGGTGCGCTCGGCCAGCGGCCCCAGCACGTCGGCGGCGAACGCCGACAGCTCGGCGCCGTCGGGCACCAGCGCGAGCAGGCGGTGCAGGCCGAGCTGGTCGAAGCGGGTGACCGACCCACCCCCGTGGACGCGACGGCCGATCTCGACCGCCCGCTGGGCCTGGCGGAACGCCTCGGGCAGCTCGCCGAGGTCGTGCGCGATCCGGCTGACGCCCGCCGAAAAGGCGATGCGGCCGCCACCCCGGTCACCGCGGACGCCCTCGATCATCCGGTCCACCGCGGCGTGACCGGCCGCGACTCCCCCCTCGGGGTCGACCGGCACGAGGGTGACGACCTCGCGGCTGAACGCGACCGACGCGATGCTGCGGTCGGTGCTCGCGGCGACCTGCCGCCA
>CAZDAO010000744.1:0-2095 GCA_964503015.1 uncultured Nocardioides sp.
CTGGGCATGGAGCCGCGCACCATCGGCGTCGGCGAGAGCGAGCAGAACGGCGATGTCGAGGCGCTCAACGGCGCGCTCAAGCGGCGTCTGAAGCAGCATCTCCTGCTCCGGGGCTCTGCTGACTTCGAGGACCGCGAGGCGTACGCGACCTGGCTCCAGGGCGTGCTCGACGCCGCGAACGCCCTGCGCGGCACCCGCCTGCGCGACGAGCTCGACGCGATGCGCCCCCTCGTCGCCAGCCGGCTCCTGGCCTACACGGTCGAGGATCCGACCGTCAGCTCCTGGAGCACGATCCGCATCCAGCACAACAGCTACTCGGTTCCCTCCAGGCTCATCGGCGAGACCGTCCAGGTGCGCATTTACGAGGACCACCTCGAGGTCTGGTACGCGAACACCCACCAGCTGACGATGGAGCGGCTGCGGGGGCGCAACGGCCACCGGGTGGACTACCGCCACCTCATCTTCTGGTTGATCCGGAAGCCCGGTGCGTTTCGCCGGTACGTCTACCGCGACGGCCTGTTCCCGACCGTGAACTTCCGCAGGGCGTACGACGCGCTCGTGGCCTCGCGCCAGGAGAGGAAGGCCGACCTCGAGTACCTCCGGGTCCTCAACCTCGCGGCCACGACGATGGAGCACGACGTCGACCTCGCGCTCGGGCTGCTGCTCGAGGCCGGGACCCCGCCGGTGGCGAGCGCGGTGCGCGAGCTGGTCGAGGCGTCGCGGCCTCCCGAGCCGGCCGTGGCCCTGCTTCCCTACACCCCGGACCTGGCGTCCTACGACGCGATCGGCGGACTGGGGGGTGCCCGATGAGCGAGGCGCCCTCCGAGGAGACCCTGAAGATCCGCCTGCGGGCGCTGAAGCTGCCCGGCTTCCTGGCGAACTGGCAGGACCTGGCGAACACGGCCGAGAAGGGCGGCTGGTCGTACGGGCAGTACCTGCACCACCTCGTGGAGCTCGAGCACCAGGAGCGTCGCACGCGTCGCGTCGCGCGTGACCTGAAGGCGAGCCACCTGCCGTCCACCAAGACGCTGGGGACGCTCAAGCCGGAGCTGCTGCCAGAGAAGGTCCGCAAGGCGCTGCCACGGCTGTGCCAGGGCGGATTCGCGGAACGCGGGGACAACCTCCTCGTCTTCGGCCTGCCCGGGCGCGGCAAGTCCCACCTCGTGTGCGCCATCGGCCACGAGCTCGTGCGGTCCGGCCGACGCGTGCTGTTCACGTCCACGAACCTGCTCGTGCAGCGCTTGCTGGCGGCCAAGCGCGACCTGCTGCTCGAGAAGGTGCTCAAGCAGCTCGACGGGTTCGAGGTGTTGATCCTCGACGACCTCGGGTACGTGCAGCAGGACCGGGCCGAGATGGAGGTCCTGTTCACGCTGCTCGCGGAGCGCTACGAGCGCAGGAGCGTGGTCATCACGTCGAACCTCGTGTTCTCGCAGTGGGACCAGATCTTCAAGGACCCGATGACGACCGCGGCCGCCATCGACCGCCTGGTGCACCACTCGGTGATCCTGGAGATGTCGAACAAGAGCGTTCGCGGCCAGGAAGCGCTCGAGCGGCAATCCGTCGCCGACGCAGGTCCAACGACCCCGTGACCGTCGACTCTCCGGCCTCCATCCGCCCTTCGCTCGGACCTGATACCGCCGGTCTCGCTTCCGGCCAGGTCGCGGTCCTCGCAGTCCTCGCCATGCTCGCGGACGAGCAAGCTCGTCCCCTGCGCGTGGCTCCGGGCTGCTCCGGGCGCTCTCTGGCCTGCAGCTCGCCCCGGCGGCCGCAGTTCCTGCGAGCGAAGGACGGACGGATGCCTCCGGCGGGAGCTATCTGCTCCCGTCCAGATGAACCCCTGCACTCATGGACGAAGCTGGCGAATTCCCGTGCGCCTCGCCCGCGCATCACGACGCTCCCGTGGGGAGAAGTAGTTGTCGCTGAGGGGTGCGAGTAATTGTCGTTGCGCACGGGGGCGCCTGCTCCGTAAGCGTCCGATTGATCCGTCACGCCCGGCCGATCTCGACGGGGTAGCTGTCCGCCGACGAACGGAGGGCAGCGATGACGACAAGGCGACGTACTGCGAGCGAGTGGGCCCGGGTCCTCGAGGACTGGC
>CAZDAO010000745.1:0-2095 GCA_964503015.1 uncultured Nocardioides sp.
GAGCGCGTCGAGCTGCCCCCACAGGCGTACGAGCTCGCCCAGCGCGGGCTGGACACGACCGCCGGGCAGCCGGGGCAAAAAAACATCGTCGGCACGTCGCGCCTCGAACACGAGCGCGGAGAGCACCGCGGCCAGCTCCGAGGGCGCGAGCTCGTCGAGCACGCCGCCCCTGATCGCCTCCGCAGCGACGAGGTCCATGTCGGTGTAGATCCGGCGCAGGTGACCGCCCTGCTCGGTGACCCGGTCGCCGTCGAGGTAGCCCAGCGCGGTCAGCACGTCGCAGACCCGGTCGAAGGTGCGCGCGACGGTGTTGGTCCGGTTCTCGACGCGGCGCTTGAGGGTCTCGGTGTCGCGCTGCAGCTTGAACCACCGCTCGGCCCACCGCGCGTGGTCCTCGCGGTCGGGGCACTGGTGGCACGGGTGCGACTTGAGGTCGGCGCGCAGGCGGCCGATCTCCCGGTCGGTGGGGGTGTCGCTGAAGGATTCGCGCTGCTTCGTACGCCGCTCGGGCGCGGCGAAGGAGTCGGCCCGGGAGCGGAGCGCGTTGGCGAGCTCGCGACGCTGCCCGGGGTTGCGGCCGTTGAACGACTTGGGGATGCGCAGCCGTCCGATCGACTCCACCGGCACCGGGAAGTCCATCATCGCCAGCCGGCGCGCCTGGCGGTCCGCGGTGACGACGTAGGGGCGCGGCTCGTCGCCCGACGTGCCGGGGTCGATGACCACGGCGAGACCGCTGAACTTGCCCGCCGGCACGTGGATCACGTCGCCCGGGCGCAGCCTGCCCAGGGACGCCGCCGCCTCGCCCCGCCGGTCCTGGCGGCGCTCGCGCGCAGCGCCCTTCTCGAGGTCGGAGATCCGGCGGCGCAGGCCGGCGTACTCCATGAAGTCGCCGAGGTGGCAGGTCGCGGCCTCGCGGTAGCCGTCGAGGGCCTCCTCGGCCTTGTGCACCTGCCGCGCGAGCCCGACGACGGCCTTGTCGGCCTGGAACTGCGCGAAGGACTGCTCGAGCAGCTCGCGTGACCGGGCGCGGCCGAACTGGTGCACCAGGTTGACCGCCATGTTGTAGGACGGGCGGAAGGAGGAGCGGAGCGGGTAGGTGCGGGTCGAGGCGAGGCCGGCCACCTCGCGCGGGTTCATCCCCGGTTGGTAGAGCACGACGCCGTGTCCCTCGATGTCGAGGCCGCGGCGGCCGGCGCGGCCGGTCAGCTGGGTGTACTCCCCCGGGGTCAGGTCGGCGTGGGACTCGCCGTTCCACTTCGACAGCTTCTCGATGACGACGGTCCGGGCCGGCATGTTGATGCCGAGCGCGAGGGTCTCGGTGGCGAAGACGACCTTGACCAGCCCCTCCTGGAAGAGCTCCTCGACCACCTGCTTGAAGGCGGGCAGCAGCCCGGCGTGGTGGGCGGCGATGCCGCGCGTGAGCCCGTCGAGGAACTCGTGGTAGCCGAGGACGTGGAGGTCCTCCTCGGGCAGCGTGCGCGCCGCCTCCTCGACCCGGGCGAAGATCTCGTCGCGCTCGGCGGCGGTGGTGAGCCGGGTGTTGGCCTGCACCAGCTGCGTCACCGCGGCGTCACAGCCGGCGCGGCTGAAGATGAACACGATCGCGGGAAGCAGGCCCTCGCGGTCGAGACGGTCGACCACGTCGACGCGGCTGGGGATCCACACCCGGCGGCCGTTGCCGACCGCGCGCGGGTTCTTGGAGGAGCCGGGCTTGCCCTTGCGCGGCGAGCGGCGGTCGCGCATCAGGCGGGTGCTCGCCCAATCGTCACGCGCGATGCGGGTCAGCTCGTCGTTGACGGGCGCGCCCTCCTTGACGAAGCCCGCGCTGGCGTCGACGTCGGAGGAGGCGAAGAGGTCGAGCAGCCGCCGGCCGACCATGACGTGCTGGAAGAGCGGGACGGGTCGCTTCTCCTCCAGCACCGTGGTCGTCTCGCCCCGCACGGTCGCCAGCCACTCGCCGAACTCCTCGGCGTTGGAGACCGTGGCCGACAGCGACACCAGCGTCACCGACTCCGGCAGGTGGATGATCACCTCCTCCCAGACCGCGCCACGCATCCGGTCGGCGAGGTAGTGCACCTCGTCCATCACGACGTAG
>CAZDAO010000746.1:0-2092 GCA_964503015.1 uncultured Nocardioides sp.
GTGCGATAGTGGATCGCATGCGCTCGTACGCACGACGCATCTCGGCAGTCGGGTTGGCTGGGTTGTTGATGTTGACGGTCACCGCCTGTGACACCGCGATCAACGGTCAAGCCGAGGTCTCTGTCCAGCAGGCGCAGCGCTGGGCGCGAGGGCGGGGGGCCACGCCGACGTTCATCGCGCTCGCTCCGATCTACTGGCGGCAGGCGCCTCGCCGGGCAGGCCTCCGCCCTGAGGTGGCCTACGCCCAGTCAGCCAAAGAGACCGCTTTCGGGCGGTTCGGTGGCTCAGTCACACCCGACTACCACAACCCCTGCGGGCTCAAGCGTCGCGAAGGAGGCGCAGACCACATGCGCTTCGCGAATTGGGCCACCGGGGTACGGGCCTGCATCGATCACCTCGCGCTCTACTCCGGCGCTGAGGGCTACCCGAGAGCTGCCACACCTGATCCGCGCCACTTCCACTGGTTGTATGGCACTGCACCCACTGTCGAATCCCTTGGCGGGAAGTGGGCACCATCACCAACGTACGGTGTGTCAATCGTCGACGACTACCTGGTGCCGATGCAGAACGCCTGACAAGCTCAACAATACGGAGCAGTAGTGCTCAGAGTGCCCCTGCACCTGCCAAGGAAGCGACCCGACCGAGCCAGTAAGCTCGAGGATTCTCCAGCACTCCGTTCGTCTCAGAAGCGCCACTTCAACATGTCGATCGTGTCGAATGATCAAGAACTCCATGGAGGCAATCGTCCTGGGTCGGCGCGCCGCTGGATAGCCAGAACCGGTGTCCTGACCCTGGTGGTGGCCCAGTTTGCCTTGGTGCCACGACCGGGGTTGGCAGCGGAGAATGACCTCGAGCCTGGGGTGAGAACGGACAGCTCCGTCCCGGAGCTGTCTCCGGTTCCGCTCACTCAAGCTCCGCCACCGGCTCCACCCAGACAGTCGGTGGACGACGGGTTGACCGCTACGCCGGAGTCGGTCACGCCCAGCGAAGCTCCAGATACCGCCACAGCCGACTCGCAGGTTGGCGGAGACGTGCGTCTCGTCGGCGGTGCGGAGGACATCGCCGACTTCGTGCTGATCGGTGTCGCCTTCCGCTCAACGTCACGTGATCCCGCCCAGGTCCGGGTGCGTACTGACGGGCGGTGGACGGCTTGGACACAATTGATCGACACCACCGATCACGAACCGGACCCAGAAACCACCGAACGTCGGCGTGCGGTCAATGGGCTCCGGATCACTGACCCCGTGTGGATCGACCACGCTGACGCTTACCAGATCGACCTTCCCGGCGACTCGTCTGCTCCGCGCATCTTTCTCGTGCGCGAGGCCGACGGGGTCGAGTCGGCACGCGGTCCGATGGCCGTACCCGAGCTCGGCACCGCCCGACCGGCGATCCGCCTCCGGGCCGCATGGGGGGCACGGGCCTACCGGGGTTCGCCCCAGATCAGTCGACCGTTGCGAACAGCCTTCGTTCATCACACGGTGAACAGCAACTCATACAACCGATCCCAGGTTCCCGGCATACTGCGCGCCATTCAGGCATACCATCAAGACGCTCGAGGGTGGAGTGACATCGGGTACAACTTCCTTGTCGATCGATTCGGCGAGATATGGGAAGGTCGCGCGGGCGGAATCGATAACCCTGTCGTGGGAGCGCACGCAAGCGGACAAAACCGAGGATCCGTGGGTATCGCCTTCATCGGCGAGGCCACAGATTCCGTCCAAAGGAACGCTATCGACGCCTTCGGTCGCCTCATCGGCTGGAAGATGAGCATCTCAGGTATTCAGCCATCTCGATCCAACATACTGGGGCACCGTGACGTCGGAAGCACAGCATGCCCTGGAGATGCGCTCTACGCGAGTCTCGGTCAAATCATTCGTGGTGCCCAGGCAAGCCAGCGACCCACCATCCGCCGTGCGACGTTCGGCGGAGCGCCAATCTCTGTCGACGGACACTTCGTGCCATTGAGCGGTGATTTCAACGGTGACGGGTACAGCGACATCGTATGGTACGCGGTCGGAGACGGTGACTCGCACCTTTGGTTCGGAAGCCCATGGGGCTTCGTAGACAAGTCATTCACCGTCTCCGCGCT
>CAZDAO010000747.1:0-2086 GCA_964503015.1 uncultured Nocardioides sp.
CTGCGCCTGGCGTATGCCGACGTCGATGAGGAGCTCTTCGACGTCGACCAGATCCCGGTGACTTCGCGCGACGTACGCAGCGTCGGCGAGATGCTCTTCGACGTCGACTACCTGGCTCGCCAGCTGCTCATGGACGTCGGCGGCGATGACGCCGGCACGCTTCTGCGGAGCTGGCCGACGATGGTCGTGGCCGCAGAGGACCTGTGGGCCTCGCTACCGGGTCGCCGGCCTGGCGTCGACGAGCGCGATCGGCCCATCACCAGCCTGTCTGCGCAGGCCTCGACCATCGAGGCCAGCCTGTCCGGCCGGAAGGCCTGGCCAGGTCCGGGCCCGACCAACCCCCGCGTCGACCAGATGACCCAGACCCTGCTCAACGCTGCGGCTCTGGTGCGCCGCTACGGCGCCGAGGTCCCTCACGAGCGGACCGAGGCCCACCGCGACCTCGAGGCAGCCCGGACCAGAGTCATGCACGGTCTCTACCTGACCGCCCACGCCGTCAACGTCGCCCTGCACGAAAACGGACGCGACCGCGTCAACGACGCCCGTGGCTCGGGCCGCCGGGTCCAGCTGGCCCAGCACCACTCGCCCTACGCGATCGCACCCACCGGGGTCTGGGTAGATCGGATGTCTGCGTGCGAGAACACCGCACGCAGCTACCTGACCGACCGGTTCGCCCAAGCTCTCGCCGGCGAGGCGATCAGACCGGTCGACGACCCCGGCCGCCTGGCGCAGGCCCTGGCCAGCTGGGACATCGAGTCCCACCGCGCGCTGGCGCGCCACATCGAGCCGGCCAACGTCCTGCTCATCACCCGCACCCAGGCACTCATCGCCGCCGCCAGCATGGTGCTCATCGACGCGGCCGCGACCGCGAGCATCCTTGAGCCCTCGGACCGCCTCGGCCCCGCGATCGCCGAAGCAGGCCGCTCCTGGAGCAACTTGGCCAGCCGCTGGGGCGACCTCGCTCCCCCGGGCGCCCGCCTCGAGCAGCCCTTGGCACGCGCAGCGGCGGAGGTCCGCGCCGCGTACCGCCAGATCACCCACGAAACCACCTCGCTGGCCACACCGCAGATGATCGCCACCCCGGCAGGACTCCCCCAGGCCACTACGGCCACGCTCCGCGCGATTGAAGCTGGCTCCGAGCTCGCGCACGTCATCGCCGAGAAGGCAGACGCCCCCAACCTCGCCGGCCCCGCCCGCGCCCTATCGCGTCGAGCGCACAACGACGTCGAGGCCCGGCTAGCCACCCCGCCGGCCGAGGGCGACGTCGTGTGGGTCTCCCCAGCCGACATTCTGGCCAAACGCCTGGTCCCGCTCCCCCCACCCGTTGCCGAGGCGCTGCGCTCCGCGAGCGACGCGACAACCGAGGCCTCCAGCATGGCATCCGCCATCGCCACGATCCACTCGCCGGGGCGAGCGACCGTCGGTGCCGAGGAAGAAATTCGATCCGCAGGATGGCCGGTAAGAGGGAAGGGGATCGTTCAGGATGCGTCCCCTACGAGAGAGCCCGGGCCCGCGACGAGCAGCGCTCCGCCGCGGTGGCACGCGCGCTGATCAGGAATCACCTCGACAACCCATCGCCGCTGAGGTTCTCGGGCGGCCCTGGAAGTTGCCTCGTGTCCCATTCGGTACCGTTTGGCGCGGATGGTGGGGCCGGTGAAAGCTGCAGGTCGTCGGAACTCCAGTGGCTGCTGGCGGCGTGTTCGCGCAGGTAGTCCGCGCAGTCCCGGGAGGGTGAAGTCGACCAGCCCGTGGCCCCGGGGCTCGATCACCTCCGCGGCGATCAATCGCAGCCGGTATTGACCGGCATAGGTGGCGTCGACGCCGAGACGGGCCGCGATGTCGCCCATGCGGCTCGGACCGTCGTCGTGGGCCATGGCGGCCAGGAAGGAGCGGTCCACGTCCGAGAGGTCGGCCAGAGCGCTGGCGTGGACGAGCTGCCCGACCTTGCGGCGCGCCTGGTCGACGCCGCGACGAGCCTGGTCGGCGTCAATGGTCGCGGCGGTGCTGTCAGCCCGCCAGGCGTGCAGTCCGACGAGCTGGATCATGAACGGGTATCCGCCGGTGCCGGCCACGGCGACCTGCAGGG
>CAZDAO010000748.1:0-2082 GCA_964503015.1 uncultured Nocardioides sp.
CCCGTGCGGGGTGCTGCTCTCCAACGCCACGCTGCTCGACCGCACCCCGGTCGAGGCCTCGTGGGCGGGGTTCCCGATGAGCCAGTTCGACAAGGACGACGTCGAGGAGCTCGGCCTGCTCAAGCTCGACGTGCTCGGCATCCGGATGCAGTCGGCCATGGCCCACGCCGTCGCCGAGGTGCGGCGCGTCGACGGCGTGACCCTCGACCTCGACGACGAGGCGCAGGTGCCGTTCGACGACCCGGCGACCTACACGATGATCAGCGAGGCCCGCACCCTCGGCGTCTTCCAGATCGAGTCGCCCGGTCAGCGCGAGCTCGTCGGCAAGTCCGGCATCGAGACCTTCGACGACATCGTCACCGACATCTCGCTCTTCCGCCCCGGTCCGGTGAAGAGCGACATGATCACCCCCTACCTCGAGGTCAAGCACGGCTGGTCGACCGCCCACTACCTCCACCACGACCTCAGGCCGATCCTCGAGCCGACTCGCGGCGTCGTGGTGTTCCACGAGCAGGTGATCGAGCTGATCGCGCAGCTCGCCGGCGTCTCCCACGCCGAGGGGGACGAGAGGCGCCGTGCCCTCGGCCACGCCGACGGCATGGCCGCCACCAAGGCGTGGTTCTTCCCGCGCGCCCTCGGCCGGGGCTACGACCTGGCCCTGGTCGAGCAGGTCTGGGCCGTGCTCGAGGCGTTCGGGTCCTTCGGCTTCTGCAAGGCGCACGCGGTCGCCTTCGCCCTCCCCACCTTCCAGTCCGCGTGGCTCAAGGCGCACTGGCCCGCCCACTTCCTGGCCGGGGTGCTCACGCACGACCCCGGCATGTACCCCAAGCGCCTGATCCTCGACGACGCCCGCCAGTTCGGCGTCGGCGTGCTGGGCCTCGACGTCAACGCGAGCACCTCGGCCTACGTCGTGGAGCGCGGCGAGGTGGCGGAGGGGCACGCCATCCGGCTGTCGCTCGCCGACGTCAAGGGCATCAGCGAGGCCGAGGTCGGGCGCATCCTGGAGGCGCGCGACGGCGGCCCCTACGTCTCGCTGTCCGACTTCTTCCACCGCGCGCGGGTCTCGCGCCCTGTGCTGGAGCGGCTGGTGCTGGCCGGCGGCTTCGACGGGGTCTACGGCATCGGCTCGGGTGAGCAGGAGGTGCACCGTCGCGGGCGGGTGACCCGTCGCGACCTGCTGCTCCAGGTGGCCGAGCTCGACCTGCACGCCCGCTCGCTCGACCGGGCCACGAGGGCGCGCGGCCGGGGCCTGTCCGGGCGGCGGCTGCCGGTGCCGGCCACGTCCGCTGCGGCCGACGCCTCCGCCCGCAACAGCTCCGACCCGTCCGTCCGGCAGCAGGCCGAGCCGCCTGAGCGCCACGCGCTGGCCGAGGCCGGGGTGTGGGCGCGCGCGGCGGCGCAGTCGCGGGCATCGCGCCCGGTGGCCGCCGCCGAGTCGGTGCAGCTCACGCTGCGGCTCGGCGACGAGCCCGGCGAGCCGGGGGAGGCGTCGACCGGCCTACCGGAGATGACCGCGGTGGAGCGGATGCGCGCCGAGCTGGAGATCCTCGGGCTCGACGTCAGCCAGCACGCGGTGGCCGGCTACGACGCCTTCCTCGACGCGCTCGGGGTCACCCGCAGCCGCGACCTGCTGCGCCGGCGCAGCCGGACCGAGCTGCTGGTCGCCGGGGTGAAGGTGGCGACCCAGACGCCGCCGGTCCGGTCCGGCAGGCGGGTCGTCTTCCTGACCCTCGACGACGGCACCGGTCCGGTCGACGCGACGTTCTTCGAGGACGCCCAGGGCAGCTACGCCACGACGGTGTTCTCGACGTGGCTCCTGCTGGTGCGCGGCGAGCTGCGCCGCACGGGCCGTCGCGGCGTCTCGGTGCGCGCGACCGGCGCCTGGGAGCTCCCGGCCCTGCACGCGCTGTGGAGCCGGGCGCGCACCAGCGAGGAGGGCGTCGCGCAGGTGCGCGCCGAGCTGGCCCGCCGCTCCGGGCCGGCCGTCGGCGAGCCCGACCGCCGGCGCCTGCTGGTGCACCCCACCGGCTTCCGGGTCTCGCCCTACTCCGACGTCAGGCCCGCCGGCGACGACACCCGCGA
>CAZDAO010000749.1:0-2074 GCA_964503015.1 uncultured Nocardioides sp.
CCCCGTCGATGGCGGTGAGGCCGTCGAGCAGGAACTGCGGGTTGAAGCCGGTGGTCAGGTCGTCGCCGGTGATCTCGGCGTCGACGGCCTCGGTCGCCATCGCCTCGTCGCCGGACCCCGCGTCGAGCACGATCTGGTGGTCGCCGAACTTCATCTGCACCGCCGTGTTGCGCTCGGCCACGAGGGCGACGCGCTTGACGGTCTCGATGAGCTCGGCCTTGTTGACCTTGGCGACGGTGAGGTGCTCGGCCGGGAAGAGGGAGCGCACCTTGGGGAACTCGCCGTCGAGCAGGCGCGTCGTCGTCCGGCGCACGCCGCCCAGGCCGGTGCCCTCGAAGCCGATCAGGCCCTCGCCGGCGCCGCTCGCGCTGAGTGCGATCGTGACCTCGGCACCGGAGGTCAGCGACTTGGCGGTGTCGCCGAGCACCTTGGCGGGCACCAGGGCGGCCACCGACTCGTCGGGCGACTGCGGGTTCCAGGTCAGCTCGCGGTGCGAGAGGCGGAAGCGGTCGGTCGCGAGCAGCGCCATGGTGGAGCCGTCGATCTCGATCCGGACGCCGGTGAGCACGGGCAGCATGTCGTCGCGACCCGCGGCGGTGACGGCCTGCGACACCGCGTGGGCGAAGTCGGCGCTGGAGACGGTGCCGGTCGCCGCCGGCATCTCCGGCAGGGTCGGGTAGTCGCTGACCGGCATGGTCTGGAGGCTGAAGCGTGCGGACCCGCAGGTCAGCGAGACGCGGGGGCCCTCGAGGGTGAGCTCCACGGGCTTGGCCGGAAGGCTGCGGCAGATGTCGGCGAGGAGGCGGCCGCTGACGAGCGCTTTGCCCTCGTCGTTGACCTCCGCGGTGAGTGTCGCCCGGGCCGAGGTCTCGTAGTCGAAGGTGGAGAGCACCAGGCCGGCGTCGCTCGCCTCGATCAGCAGGCCGGCGAGCACGGGCGAGCTGGGACGGACCGGGAGGCTGCGAGCAGCCCAGGCGACGGCATCGGCGAAGACGTCGCGTTCGACGCGGAACTTCACAAGGGTCTCCTCGGGGAGAGGTGGTGCGGAGGGGGCGGGTCAGCAGGCAGACAAGAAGACGCGCACAGGCGCGTGGGATGAGCATCCTGCCACGCGGTCCCGACGCGGCGGGAGGGTTCTCCCCAGAGGTCGGGCTGTTCGGTGTTGGTGGGAGATCGGACCAGTCTTGAGGTTCGTAGTGGTCATAGGGTCGGTGGAAACTGTGGACAACCCACGTTTGTGCAGGTCAGGCGCCCGGGACCGTGTGCACGACGGGTGTGGACGCCGTGGGGGTCCGTCGCACTGCGGTGTGGAGGCCGCTCCGTCTCGTGTGGTTCGTCCCGGGGAGTGCACAGGGGCTGGGGACGAAGCGCCGGACCGAATCACATGTTCTCCACACGCGACGGGTGTGCGTCGAGGGACGAGGAGCTTCAGGCCTGGCGGGCCTGCATCTTGATCCGGTTGGTGAGCTCGCTGACCTGGTTGAACACCGCGCGGCGCTCGGCGAGCAGCTGGCGGATCTTCCGGTCGGCGTACATCACGGTGGTGTGGTCGCGGCCGCCGAACTCGCGGCCGATCTGGGGCAGCGACATGCTGGTGAGCTCGCGACAGAGGTACATCCCGATCTGGCGCGCCATCACCAGGTGCCGGCCGCGGGACGGGCCGGTGAGGTCCTCGAGCGAGACCCCGAAGTACGCCGCGGTCTGGGCGATGATCAGCGCGTGGGTGATCTCCGGCTCGCCTCCCTCGGGGATCAGGTCCTTGAGCACGATCTCGGCCAGGGTCATGTCGACCTCCTGGCGGTTGAGGTTGGCGAACGCCGTCACCCGGATGAGGGCGCCCTCGAGCTCGCGGATGTTGGTGTCGATCTTGGAGGCGATGAACTCCAGCACGTCCGGCGGGGCGGTGAGCCGGTCCATCGCCGCCTTCTTGCGCAGGATCGCGATCCGGGTCTCGAGGTCCGGCGGCTGCACGTCGGTGATGAGGCCCCACTCGAACCGGTTGCGCAGCCGGTCCTCGAGCGCCTCGAGCCGCTTGGGGGCGCGGTCGGACGTCAGCACGATCTGCTTGTTGGCG
>CAZDAO010000750.1:0-2072 GCA_964503015.1 uncultured Nocardioides sp.
CGGCGGAGCTTGGCGATCTTGGTGTTGATGCGGCGGCGGTCGGTCTCGATCTTGGTCTCACCGGGACCACGGCCACCGATGCCGTCACCGCCGGCCGCGCGGCCACCGGCCTGGCGGGAGAGGTTGCCGCCCCAGCCGCGCAGGCGCTGCTTCATGTACTGCAGCTGCGCGAGCTCGACCTGGGCCTGGCCCTCCTTGCTCTTCGCGTGCTGGGCGAAGATGTCGAGGATCAGCGCGGTGCGGTCGACGACCTTGACCTTGATCCGGTCCTCGAGGTTGCGCAGCTGGCTCGGCGCGAGCTCGCCGTCGCAGATGACGGTGTCGGCGCCGGTGGCCTGGACGATCTCGCGGATCGCGTCGACCTTGCCGCGGCCGATGTAGGTGGCCGGGTCGGGCTTCTGCCGGCGCTGGAAGACGGCCTCGAGCACCTCGGAGCCGGCGGTCTCGGCGAGCAGGGCGAGCTCGGCCATCGAGTTCTCGGCGTCGGTCACCGACCCCTCGGTCCACACGCCGACGAGCACGACCTTCTCCAGCCGGAGCTGGCGGTACTCGACCTCGGTGATGTCCTCGAGCTCGGTGCGCAGGCTGGCGACCCGGCGCAGGGCGTGCCGCTCGGCGAGCTCCTGCGCGCCGATCGTCAGCTCCTCGGGGTCGGCGTCGTCGAAGGGGTCGTCGTACGACGTCTCGTCGGCGTAGCCGGACTCGAAGTCGTCGTCGGTCGCGTCGTCGTCCAGGAGCTCGTCGTCGAGCTCGATGGTCTCCGCGTCCCAGCCGCGGGTGGCGTCGAGGGCGTCGCGCAGATTGAAGTCAGGTGCGTTCGTCATATGCCTACAAGGGTAGGTCGCCATCTGGACCTGCGCGAACGACTTTGCCCCGGCCGACGCCCACGCCCGGGGATCGGGTGCCGGGTTCAGGCGCGGTGCCGCCCGGTCGGGGCCGGCTCGTCGGCCTCGATGGACCCCGCGTCCCAGAACTCGTCGCAGGCGGCGCGCACGTCGTGGGAGGTGTGGTCCGGCCCCACCACGATCACGCGTACGCCGGCCGCGTGCAGGCGGTGCACCAGCGGCAGCAGGGAGGTCGTGTCCCCCGCGACCACGACCTCGTCCACGGCGGCGTCGCGCGCGATGTCGACGGCGTCGATGGCCAGCGCGACCAGCGCCTGGTCGTCGTCGTCGGAGAACTGGTGGAAGGAGTGCAGCCCCTGGAGCCGCATCCGCGCCACCCAGTCGCCCAGGTCGGCGCGGGTCCAGTCGGCGTAGGCCCGGCACACGTTCACCGCACCCCGCTCGGCCAGCCGCGCGAGCAGCGCGGTGGCGACCCCCTCGGGGACCCGGCGGGCGTCGATCAGCACCGCCACCCGGGTCGCCTGCTCCACGTCGGACACCGTCGGCCGGTGCGGCAGCGGGGGCGCCCCGAGCAGCTCGGGCTCCTCGGCCGGCGCGGCGGGCACGTCGGACCGGGCCTCGACCACCACCTCCGGCGCGACCTCGAGGTCGGCCTCGGACGGGCCCTCGGCATCTGAGGCGTCTGAGGCGGCGGGGGCCGGGGCGTCGCCGTCGGCCCTGGCACGGGCCTCCGCCCGGTCGGCGGCAGCCGCCTCGATCTCGCGCCGGCTGACGACCGTGACGGGACGTGCGACCGGACCGCCCCCCTCGACCGGTCCGGTCGCCTCGACCTCGGAGTCGGTGCCCGCGTCGGCGCGCTCGACGTCGGGTTCGACGTCGGCCTCGACGGCGGCCTCGACGGCGGCTTCGACGTCGGCGCTGGCTTCGACGGCGGACTCGACGTCGGCCTCGGTGCTGGCTTCGGCGTCGGCCTCGGCGGTTGAGGTGGCCTCCGGCTCGGGCGCCGGGCGCACCAGGTTCTCGCGGCTCTCGCGGCGCACGCGCTCCTGCACCTTGGTGCCGGCCGCCATCCAACGACGTACGAGCGTGGTCAGCTCGCCGTCGCCGAACGCCCCCATGGCGGCGTCGTGGTCCACGTTCTCTTCGTCAGCCGCGCGCCGCGGCTCCACCAAGTTGGTCATCTCGTGCCCCCCACGGACTGCGATGAGTGGTGATCGGTTCCCCAAG
>CAZDAO010000751.1:0-2061 GCA_964503015.1 uncultured Nocardioides sp.
GCTTGCCCGTCGCCTCGGCCGCGAAGGCGGCCGTCTGCTCGTGGCGCACGTCGAGCAGGCGCATCTGCGGCTCGGCCTTGACTGCCCCGTCGTACATCGGGAAGACGTGGGCACCCGAGAGGGTGAACATGGTCTCGACGCCGTGCGCACGGGCGACGTGGACGGCCAGCTCGCCGCTGTGTCCGGAGATCTCGTTGCTCATGGACGAGAGGTTAGTCGGTGCCTACTCGCAGGTAGGGGGCGTTGGTCATCCGGAGGGCGTCGATCACCACGAGCAGCAGGTCGGGCCGGACCGTCGGGGGAGCGGGCGCCAGCGAGAGCTGGAGGAAGAGCGCGCGGAGGAACGCCTGGGGAGCCGCTGTGGGTGCGAACGGGTCGTGGTCGACCGGGCCGCCGAACGGGTTGCCCGCGGCGCCGAGGCGGTGCACCCAGGGCTCGAGCACGTCGGTGCCGAGGGTGTTGCGACGCAGGATCTGCATCACCGCCGCGGCGATCCGGTCGGGCTCGCCGGCAGCCAAGGGGGCGTCGGGCGGCTGGGCGACCAGGCGCTCGGCGAGGACGTCGAGCAGCACGGCGTGCTCCGCGCCCGCGATGTGGGGCGACTCCCCGAGGGCCCCGATCGCGTCGGCACCGTGGGCGATCGCGTGGGCCCAGCCCTTGTCGACGACGTAGCCGCGGGTGTCGCGCTCGGTGAGGAACCAGGTCGCCACGCGGTCGCCCCACTCGAGGATCTTGCCGCCGGGGAGCAGGTGATGGGCGTTGTCGCGCTCCAGGCAGGCCCCGAGGATCAGTGCGCTGAAGCTGCGCCGGAAGACGCTGTCGGTGCCGTCCTCGCCCAACCCCACGGAGAGCCCCGCGACCATCCCGTCACCGAGCCCCGCCAACAGGTCGTCGTAGACGCCGCGGTCGATCCACGTGGCCAGCGCGGGAAAGGCGGTGCCGTCGCGGACCTCGGGCCGGGTCGAGCCCAGCATGCTCGTCAGCTCGGCGGTGAGGTCGTCGAGCGGACGGTCCGAGGGAACCTCGAACCCGGCTGCTTGCACCTGGTTCCAGTACCCGAGCGACATGTGCCCCATCCTGCCAGCCATCCCCGACACACCCCTAGTCCGGTCCACGGGGGCCGCGGGACGTGCTCGCGACCGGGTCCTAGGCTGACCGCGTGCCGTCCCTCCACGAGCTCGTGCGAGCCCACACCGACCTCGTCGACGACGACGTGGCGTGGCTCCAGCTGCTCATGGCCGACTGGCAGATCCTGGCCGACCTCTCCTTCGCCGACCTGGTGCTGTGGTTGCCCGACCGGGAGGGCCGCGGCTACTGGGCCGGTGGGCAGATGCGCCCCACGACCGGCCCCACGGCACTGGTGGACGACGTCCTGGGCACCTTCATCCCCACCGGGCGGCGGCGCATGCTCGACGAGGCGTTCGGCTCCGGTCGGCTGGTCCGCGAGGGCGACCCCGAGTGGCGCGACGCCGTGCCCGTGCGGGTCGAGGTCATCCCGGTGCGCCGCGCGGGCCGGGTGATCGCCACCATCGCCCGCAACACCAACCTTCTCGGCATCCGCACGCCCAGCCGGCTCGAGCTCAGCTACCTGCAGACCGCGGCCGAGCTCACCCAGATGATCGCCAACGGCCACTTCCCGCTCCCCGGGCAGCGCAGCGACCACGCCGACTCACCGCGCGTCGGGGACGGCTTCGTGCGCCTCGACCCCGCGGGAAGGGTGGTCTACGCCAGCCCCAACGGGCTCTCCGCCTACCGCCGTCTCGGCCTGCAGGGCGACCTCGCCGGCCTGGTCCTCACGGACCTGACCCGCGACCTGGTCCCGGTGCGCAGACGGCCGGACGAGGAGACTCTCAGCGCGGTCCTCGGTGGGCGCGACGGCCGTGCCACGGAGGTCGGGACCGATGAGGTGACCCTGATCGTGCGCAGCATCCCGCTGCGGCCGCAGGGCGACCGCAGCGGCGCGTTGCTGCTGGTCCGCGACGTCAGCGAGCTGCGCCGGCGCGACCGCGAGCTGGTAACCAAGGATGCGACCATCCGCGAGATCCACCACCGGGTGAAGAA
>CAZDAO010000752.1:0-2046 GCA_964503015.1 uncultured Nocardioides sp.
CACCCCCGACATCGTCAGCACCGAGGTGGACCAGGACGGCTGGAACGAGCTCGGCGAGATGAAGGTCGGCTGACCGCGAGTCCGTGTCAGGCGCCGAGGCCGTCGAGGTAGTGCGCGAAGCCGCCGGGGGCACGGCCGGTCCGCCGCCCGGAGGTGACGACCGGGACGGCGCCCGTGGCCAGGCTCGGCACGCCGGCGGCCCGCACCGCCGCGACCAGGCCGACGTCCTCGTGCGTGGGCACGGGCGGAAAGCCTCCGGCCGCGCGATAGGCCGCGAGGGTGAAGCCGAGGTTCGCCCCGTGGACGTGGTCGTGCCCGTCCGCGGTGGTGTGCCGCTGGTGCCAGGCAGACAGCGCGGCGGGGGAGAGGTCGCCCGGTCGGGGCTCGACCGTGCCGATCACCAGGCCGATCCCGTCGGCGGCCCAGCGCAGGTGCGCGACCAGCCAATGTGGGGGAACGACGCTGTCGGCGTCGGTGCTCGCCACCCACAGCGGGCCCGCTCCCTGGCTCGCCGCCCAGGTGGCGGCCGCCTCGACGCCCGCCGCCCGGGCCACACCGACGCTGCCGGCGGTCGTGCCGACCGCCGCCACGCCCACGCGAGCGGCGACCACCTCCGCCGACCCGTCGGTGCAGGCGTCCAGCACCACCACGACCCGCGAGCGGACCTCGGGCCGTTCGGCGCGCAGCGCCGCCACCGCAGTGGTGACGGAGTCCAGGCAGGCGGGCAGCAGCGCCTCCTCGTCCCGCGCCGGGACCACGACGGCGACGGCGTCGGGGCGGGTCACGACGGGCGCTCCAGCACGTGCAACAGGAAGTCGGGTTCCTGGTGCTCCACCAGCACCGGCGCGCCGGTGGCGAGGAACGCGTCGTGCACCGCCGGCCCGGCGAGCGGCCAGCCGACCGGCTGGTGCCGCCAGTGGCACAGCAGCACGTGGCCGTCGTCCTCGATCGAGTCGAAGCACCGCCGCACCAGCTCCTCGAGCCGCCGCGGGCTGAGGAAGTAGCCCACCTCGGAGACCGAGACCAGCGCGAACCTGCCGTCGGGCCACTCCTCGGGCAGCCGGGCCCGACGCACCTCGAGGCCCTCGGTGCCCGCCGTACGTCGCCGGGCCAGGTCGATCGCGGCCACGCTACTGTCGACCGCCAGGAGCCGGTCGCACCGGTCCGCGAGGTCCGCGGCGAGCTCGCCGACGGAGCAGCCCGCCTCCAGCGCCGCGCCGTAGCGCTCCCGCGGCAGGGCCGCGAGCGTCACCGCCCGCTTGCGCCGCTCGTAGAAGGAGCCGACGTCCCACGGGTCGGGGCGGTCCCGGTGGACGCGGTCGAGCGCGTCGTCGTCGGTGGCACCGCCGACGAGCACCACCTCGCAGTCGCGGTCGAAGTGCGCGAGCAGGTCGTCGCCCAGGAGGACCTCGTCCCCCGGCGCGGGCGAGAGCGGCCGCACCTGGCTCCCGTGGGCGGCGACGGCGGACCGCTTCGCGGCACGGTCCGCGACCGACAGGGGCAGGCGGGCCAGGCTGGCCGGCCGGACGTCGGGGAGCCGGTCGGGACGGCCCCAGTGCCACCACCACACGGGGTACTCGAGCAGCGTGGCGTCGGTGCGACCGGCGGCGGTGGCGGCCGCTCGTCCGACCGCCTCGTGGTCGGGGTGGCCGTCGCCGCGCCACGGGGCGCAGAGGACGACGCCGCTGCCCGACGTGCCCACCACCTCCACCAGGGCCGCCACCAGGGCCTCCTCGTGCGTGGCCACGTCGCCGTCGGGCAGGTCGAGGCAGGTGACCTGCGCCCTGGGCGCCAGCACGGAGGTCGCCCGCCGGAGCTCCTCGCGCCGCACGGTCGCCAGCCGCTCCGGCGGATGGGTGGGGGAGTGCGGGTGCGAGCCCTCGCCGGCCGTGGCCGTCACCACCTCGACGCGCAGCCCGGCGGCAGCGGCTGCGTGGACCAGGCCCCCCGCGCCCACGGTCTCGTCGTCCGGGTGGGCGCCTGCCACGACGAGCCGGCGCGCCCCCGGCGGCAGCTGCCACACCGGCAGCGAGGCGATCACCTCCG
>CAZDAO010000753.1:0-2044 GCA_964503015.1 uncultured Nocardioides sp.
GACCAGATCACCAAGGGCTTCGAGGCCGGTGGCTTCAAGGTCAAGGCCATCCCGGTCCAGGAGTCGCCCTACAACGTGTGGCTCGACCCCGACAACAAGGTCAACAAGACGCTGAACCTGCGTGGCGTCAACTGGTGCTCCGACTGGCCGTCGGGCTCCACGATGATCCCGTCGCTCCTGCGCACGGGTGCCGTCTACAACACCGCGCTGTTCTCGGAGCCGTCCATCGACGACGAGATGACCGCGATCGCCACCATGCCGATCGAGGAGCAGGCCGACGCGTGGGGCGCGCTGGACGAGAAGATCATGACGGAGTACTTCCCGATCATCCCGACCGCGTTCCGCAACGACCTGTTCGTCTTCGGCGAGAAGATCGGCAACCCGACCGGCGACGGCTCGATCGGCGCGCCGAACTACAAGGACCTGTACGTGATGCAGTGATCCCGGTGCTCGTCTGAGCATCACGTAGTTCACCAGTAGTACTGACGGGTGGGGGCTCCCGAACCGGGAGCCCCCACTCGGCAGCCCGGACCACGTAGGCTGTCGTGCCTCGGTCCGGCTCATCCACCATCCCCGGAGAGAGACCTGCGATGTTCGCGTATGTCGTCAAGAGGCTGATCTCGGGAGTCCTCGTCGTGACATTGATCTCGATGGCGATCTTCCTGCTGTTCTGGTACGGCCCGTCGAGCCCGGCCCAGCCGATCTGTGACCGCGAGAGCGGCAACCGGTGCACGCCGGCGCGGCTCGCGACGTACGAGAAGACGCTGGGTTACGACAACCCCGTCTACGAGGAGTACGGCAAGTTCGTCAAGGGCGTCTTCGTCGGACGCACCCTCACCATCGCCTCCAACGACTACGAGTGCGCGGCCCCCTGCCTCGGGATCAGCTTCCGCACCAAGGCCCCGGTGAAGGAGGAGCTGGTCTCCCGCATGCCGGCGACCTTCTCCATCGCCATCGGCGGCGCGTTCCTCTACCTCCTCTTCGGGGTCCCCATCGGCATAGCCGCGGCCAAACGCCGCGGCAGCGTGGCCGACAAGGCCCTGGTGTCGAGCTTCCTGTTCCTGAGCTCGATCCCCTACTACCTCTTCGCCCTGCTGACCTGGCTCTACCTCACGGTGACGTTCGAGATCCCGCTGTTCTCCGACACCGGCTACTTCTCACCCATCAGTGACGGACCCTGGAAGTGGTTCTCCGGGATGTTCCTTGCCTGGGTCGCGCTGGGCATCTTCGGGTGCACGCAGTACACCCGCTACACCCGCGGCGCGATGGTGGAGTCGCTGAGCGAGGACTACATCCGCACGGCCAAGGCCAAGGGCCTGCCGTCCCGCACGATCATCTACCGGCACGGACTCCGCGCCGCGCTCGTGCCGGTCGTGACGATCTTCGGCATCGACTTCGGCACACTGCTGGCCGGCACGATCTTCACCGAGCGGATCTTCGAGATCAAGGGCATCGGCTGGTGGGCCCTCGAGGCCGTGACCGGCAAGGACCTGCCCGTCGTCCAGGCGACAGCCCTCTTCGGAGCCGTCGCCCTGATCATCTCCAACCTGCTCGTGGACGTGATCTACAGCGTCCTGGACCCGAGGGTGAGGCTTTCGTGACCAGCGTTCCCATGACCCAGTCGTCCGCCGAGGAGCGTGACGCGAGCGACGGGCCGTTCCTCCAGGTGGAGGACCTCAAGGTGACCTTCCCGACCCAGGACGGTCCGGTCACCGCGGTGCAGGGCCTGTCCTACTCGGTGGAGAAGGGCAAGACGCTCGGCATCGTCGGTGAGTCCGGCTCGGGCAAGTCGGTGTCGAGCATGGCCGTGATGGGCCTGCACGACACCAAGTCCGCGAAGATCTCCGGCTCCATCCGCGTCGGTGGCACCGAGGTCGTCGGGCTGTCCGAGTCGCGCATGCGCGGGCTGCGCGGCAACGCGATGGCGATGATCTTCCAGGACGCCCTCGCCGCCCTGCACCCCTTCTACAAGGTCGGTGCCCAGCTCGCGGAGGCCTACCAGGTCCACCACTCGAGCGCCTCGAAGCGCGACGCGCGCCGCAAG
>CAZDAO010000754.1:0-2038 GCA_964503015.1 uncultured Nocardioides sp.
GCATCTCGCTGGTGCGCGAGGGGTCGACGTGGCGGGTGACGGACACGGTGACGGGGGCGCTCATGGTCTTCAGTCTCGGGCGCGGGCGCCTCCCGGGTGAAGCCGAGGACGACGAGATGCCGACCACGTCCCCGGCTCAGTAGCGCGTCTCGAAGGTCGTCGCCCCGATCGGGCTCGCCTCGCGGACCGCCACACCGGTCACCCGCGCCGAGGTGGGACCGTCGTGGCACCACGCCACCAGCGCGTCGACCGCTTCCGCCTCGCCCTCGGCGTGGACCAGGACCGAGCCGTCGGGCTCGTTGCGCACCCAGCCGGCGACCCCGAGCGAGCGGGCCCTCTCCTCGGTGTACCACCGGAACGACACGCCTTGCACCCGACCGCTCACCCGAGCCTGGACCACCTTCATGACCCCATCATGCGACGGGCGCACCCTCGCAGGTGAGCACCCTGGGGTGGGCCGGTCCTACGCCGGGGGTGCGAGGCTGAGGGACGATGACCGAGCAGACCCGGGAGCCGACCCACGAGTCGACCTACGAGCCCGACCCACACCGCTGGCGGATCCTGGCCGTCTCGCTCGTGGTCGGCTTCATGTCGCTGCTCGACGTCACCATCGTCAACGTCGCGGTCCCCTCCATCCGGGCGGGCCTCGACACCAGCGCCGCCACGGTGCAGTGGGTGGTCTCGGGCTACGCCCTCGCCTTCGGCATGACGCTGGTGGCCGGCGGCCGGCTCGGGGACGCCCACGGCCGACGACGGATGATGACGATCGGCCTGCTCGGCTTCATCGTGTCGAGCGCGGCGGTCGGGCTGGCTCCCAACGCCGCCGCCATCGTGGTCGCCCGCCTCGCCCAGGGGGCGAGCGCAGGACTGCTCACGCCGCAGAACTCCGGGCTGATCCAGCAGCTGTTCCGCGGCCAGGAGCGCGGGCGCGCGTTCGGGATGTTCGGCTTCACCGTCGCCGTCGCCTCCGCGACCGGGCCGCTGATCGGCGGGGCGCTCATCGGACTGCTCGGGGACGAGCGCGGCTGGCGCTCGCTCTTCCTCGTCAACGTGCCGATCGGACTCGTCGCGCTGGTGCTCATCCGCCGGCTGGTGCCCGACAACCCTCCCCGGGAGGAAGGCGCGCGCGACGACCCGCGCGTCGACCTCCCCGGCGCGCTCCTCCTCGGCCTCGCGGTCCTGTCGGTCCTCTTCCCACTCATCAGCCTGGAGGGCGGGGCCGGGCTACCGCTCGTGCTGCTGCTCGCCTTCCCGTTCCTGGCATGGGCCTTCGTGCGCTGTGAGGTGCACACCGTGAGCCGCGGCCGGCCGCCGCTCCTCGACGTGTCGCTGCTGCGCGGGCTGCCCGGCTACGCCAACGGCCTGCTCGTCGGGACGCTCTACTTCACCGGCTTCACCGGCATCTTCCTGGTGCTCTCCGTGCACCTCCAGGAGGGCGAGGGGTTCACCCCGTTGCACACCGCCCTCCTGATGACGCCGTTCGCCTTCGGCGCCGCGGTCACCTCACCGCTGGCCGGTCGGCTCGTCGGCCGCATCGGGCGCCGGGTCACCCTGGTCGCGCTGTCGGTGATGATGACCGGCACCGCCCTCGCGGCCTGGCTGGTCACCTCACCGTCCGACACCCTGTGGTGGACGCTCGCGCCGGCGATGTTCCTCGCCGGCATCGGCGGCGGCGGGGTCATCTCACCGAACTTCACCCTCAGCCTCGACCACGTCCCGCCCGAGATGGGCGGCGCGGCGGGCGGCGCGCTCCAGACCGGGCAGCGCATCGGCTCCGCCCTCGGCGCCGCGCTGCTGATGACCGTCTACCAGGCCGTCAACGCCGTGGCGTCCGCCCCGGTCGCGGCCCGCTCAGCGCTCCTCGCCGCCCTGGTCGTCCTGTCCGTCGCCCTCGCCGCCGCCGTACGCTCCTGGCGCGCCGGGGACTGACGGCTCAGCTCCGCTCCCTTTCGTGATCCCCGGCTGGCCGGGGATCGCTGAACTTGTCGGCCCGTGCACGGCCTGACAAGTTCAGCGAGAGCCTGACAAGTACGCCGCC
>CAZDAO010000755.1:0-2038 GCA_964503015.1 uncultured Nocardioides sp.
GGGCTGGGTGCTGTCCTGGGTCATGCCGGACATCCTGCCAAGATCCGCTCCTGACAGGATGCGGGGGTGATCATCGCGGCGGCCGACGGTTCGGCACTCGGCAACCCCGGTCCGGCCGGCTGGGCGTGGTACGTCGACGACTCCTGCTGGGCGTCCGGCGGCTGGAAGCACGGCACCAACAACATGGGCGAGCTGATGGCCGTCCTGGACCTGCTCCAGCAGACCGCGCACCTCGACGAGGAGCTGCACGTCTACTGCGACAGCAAGTACGTCATCGACTCGGTCACCAAGTGGATGGCGGGCTGGAAGCGCAAGGGCTGGAAGAAGAGCGACGGCAAGCCGGTGCTCAACGTCGAGCTGATGAAGGCGATCGACGCGGCGATGGAGGGCCGGCGCGACCGCGTCCGCTTCGAGTGGGTCAAGGGCCACGCCGGCCACGAGCTCAACGAGGCCGCCGACCGGCGCGCCAACGCCGCCGCGTCGGCCTACCAGCGCGGGGTCGAGCCCGACCCCGGCCCGGGCTTCACCGGCAGCAGCACCGCCCACCCGGCCGCCACGGTCGGGCAGGTCGAGGCCGAGCCCGACCTCTTCAGCGAGCTGTCCGGCGGGCTCGCGGGTGGGCCCAGCGACGAGGAGCACGTCGTGGCGCTCGAGCGCTCGCTGCTGACCGACGAGGTCCGCTCCGACCCGGCGGCCGTGGCGGCGCTGCTGCACCCGGAGTGGCAGGAGGTAGGCCGCTCGGGGCGGCTGTGGACCCGCGACGACGTCCTCGCCGAGATCGGCCCCATCGAGCCGGTCAGCCTCGACGTCGTGTCCGTGGAGCGGGTCGACCGTGACACGATCCTGCTCCTCTGGCGGGCGCTGACCGACGAGCGCTCCACGCTGCGCAGCAGCCTGTGGCTGCGCGTCGGCGGGCAGTGGCAGCAGCGCTTCCACCAGGGCACCGACGAGTCGTGAGGTGGGCGGGCTCGCACCCGCGTGGCAGACTCGTCCGATGCCCCCCGCAAAGCTCGCTGCAGCGGCTGCACTTCTCGGCGGTGTGCTGTGGATCCTCCATGCCCTCCTCGGTGGGGGCAGCGACCCGCTGCCCGGCACCCTCCACTTCCTCGGCCTGGCCTGCCTCGTCGTCGCCGGCGCCGTCTTCGGCAGCACGCTCGTCAAGAGCGACGCCGTGGCGATGCGCGTGTTCGTGGCCTTCGCCTCGGGCCTGCTCGTCCTGTCGATGATCGAGGCGTTCCGCCCGGCGGACGCCGCCTGGTACGACGGCGCCTGGGGCGTCGTCGCCGCCCTCCTCGGCGGCATCGCGCTGCTGCGCCACCGCGGCCGCGCCTCGGGGCGACCGGCCGCCGGGGCGCACGCGCGCTGACCCAACGTCACATCGCGGCCCGGGAATCCCCGCGCCGCGCTCGCGGTTGTGTCGGAGGTGCCCATTTCTGGGTACTGATCTCGGGGCACTTCCTGGCAGCCGACAGAAGGAGACGCGCGTGGGCGAGCGGGTGGCGATGATCAGCCTGCACACCTCACCCCTGGACCAGCCCGGGACGGGCGACGCCGGGGGCATGAACGTCTACGTCATCGAGCTCTCCCGGCGGCTCGCGGCGCAGGGCATCGCCGTCGACGTCTTCACGCGTGCCACGTCGTCCCGTCTCCCGCAGGTCGTGGAGGCGGCCGACGGCGTCCTGGTCCGCCACGTCGCCGCCGGTCCCTTCGAGGGCCTCACCAAGGGTGAGCTGCCCGGCCAGCTGTGCACCTTCGCCAGGGAGGTGCTGCGCACCGAGGCGGTGCAGCCGCTGGGACACTACGACGCCGTGCACTCGCACTACTGGCTCTCCGGCCAGGTCGGCGCCCTCGCCCGCGACCGCTGGAACGTGCCGCTGGTGCACTCGATGCACACGATGGCGAAGGTGAAGAACGAGGCGCTGGCCGAGGGCGACGCCGCCGAGCCGGTGTCGCGGGTGATCGGTGAGGAGCAGGTGGTCGAGGCAGCCGACCTCCTCGTGGCCAACACCGAGACCGAGGCCCGCCAGCTCGTCGACCT
>CAZDAO010000756.1:0-2033 GCA_964503015.1 uncultured Nocardioides sp.
CGCGGTAGGTCTGCTCGCCCGCCGAGGCGGACGTCGGCACACCCGAGCCGCCGACGCTGCGCCAGGTGCCGATGTCGAACTGGTAGAGCCCGTAGTAGCCGGCCGGGTTGACCGCCTTCGGGTTGCCGCCGGACTCGCAGTTGGCGAGCGCAGCCCAGTTGAGGCCCTCGGTCCCCGGAACGGAGTACGGCTTGCGGCCGACGAGCACCCGCCGGGGGCGGGGGTCGCGGACGAGCTTGGTGCTGACCACGCGCGAGCGGACCTGCTCGCCGTTGTGCAGGGTCTTCAGCTTGACGACCTTGCGCACGCCGGGGCGGCCCTCGCGCACGACCTTGCGCTTGCCGGGCTTCAGCTTCGCGGTGAAGACCTCGACCGTGCCCGCGCGCACGCGCTCGCGCGTGGCCTTGCGGACCTTCTCCACGTCGGTCATCTTCACGACGTCGCCCTCGCGGACGCGCTTCTTGGCGCCGGTGACCTTGCGGCCGTCGCGGACGACCTTCACCAGGTCGTTGCCGTCGACCGGCACGCCCTGGGCCTCGAGGAGCTTGCCGGGCCACACGCGCGGCGCGGTGGCGACGGCGACGGCGGGCTGGTCGGCGACCTTCACGCGGACGGCGACGGCGTCGGCCTCCGCGGCGGCGGCGCTGGCGGGCACCAGGCCGAGGGCGAGCGCGGCGACGGCGGTGCTGGCCGCGATGCGGCGGCGGGCGGACTGGGCGGGTGTGGTGGTGGCACGCACGTGCTTCTGACCTCACATGGTTGGGCGCGGGGGGCGCTCGGACGCGACACCGTCGGGACGGGCGTCGAGGCCGCGGCTGCGATCACCTCGCGAGGGGAGGCGCCCTGTCCACGACGAGGGCCACTGCCTGCGGCCCCACCACCAGAACACGACTCGGCGGCCATGTCGAATCGGGAGGGGCGCCCGAGCCGGGGAAGCGTGAGCGGACTCACGCCCGGCTCACACGCTCTTGACGTACCTCCGGCACGGCGAGACGAAGCGTTCCCCGCCTGCCGTGACCTCGTACGGCAGGTCGCCGGCGTCGGTCCAGCCCTGCTTCTCGTAGAAAGCCCGGGCGCGCGCGTTGCCCGCGACGACCGCGAGCCACGCCGACACGTGCCCGGCGGCCGCCACCTGGCGCTCGGCCTCGACCAGCAGCAGGGGCGCGAGCCCCGAGCCGCGGGCGGAGCGGCCGACGAAGACCTGCTCGACCTCGTCGTCGACGACCATCACGAAGCCGAGCAGCTCCCCGTCGTCGGACATCGCGACCGTCGTGTCGGCGACCCGCGACGGCGTACGTTCGTGGAACGCGGCCAGGGTCCGCGCGGCCGTCAGCCCCTCGGGCACGTGGCCCGCGTGGGCGTCGTGCCAGCCCTCGTGCCACAGGTCGGCCACGGCGGACATGTCGCCGGCATCGGCCGGTCGGATCGACGTCATCGGCCCACCCTAGGATCGCGGCATGAGCGACGACGCGCTGGAGCGGATCTGGACGCCCCACCGGATGGCCTACGTCCGCACGGCCGTCGACGACGAGGGCTGCCCGTTCTGCGCGATCCCGCACCACCCCGACGAGGAGACGCTCGTCGTGGCGCGCGGCGAGTCGACGTACGCCGTGCTCAACCTGCACCCCTACAACCCCGGCCACCTCATGGTGCTGCCCTACCGCCACGTCGCGGACCTGGCCGACCTCACGCCGCCGGAGTCGGCCGAGCTGATGGCGATGACGCAGCAGGCGCTGCGCGCTATCCGGCAGGTCAGCCGGCCGCACTCGTTCAACATCGGGCTCAACCTGGGCCGCGCGGCCGGCGGCTCGCTCTCCGAGCACCTGCACCAGCACGTCGTGCCGCGATGGACCGGCGACGCCAACTTCATCACCGTCGTCGGTGGCACCAAGACCCTCCCGCAGCTGCTCGAGGACACCCGCGACCTGATCGCCGGGGCGTGGGCCGATGCCTGACCTCGCGGCCGACGCCGCGCTCGCGGGCGACCTGGTCCGCGAGGCGGCGCTGCTGGCCGCCCGGATCCGGGCCGAGGG
>CAZDAO010000757.1:0-2033 GCA_964503015.1 uncultured Nocardioides sp.
GGCCGACGGGCACCAGGACGGCCTCCACGCCGAAGTAGTGGGCGGCCTTGTGGAAGGCCGCGTGGGCCGTCGACGGCAGCACCATCCGCGGCCGGGCGACCTCGGGTCGGCTGTCGCGGGCCCCCTGCACGGCCAGCAGGATCGACTCGGTGCCGCCGGAGGTGACCGTGCCGACGGCGCTCGGCGGGGCGTCGACCAGGTCGCACGCGAAGCCGACGAGCTCGTTCTCCATCTGCAGCAGCGACGGGAACGCGGTCGGGTCGAGGGCGTTGGAGGCGGCATAGGCGGCGACGGCCTCGCTGCCGACGCGGTCGACCTCGGCGTCGCCCGAGTCGTAGACGTAGGCCAGCGTGCGGCCACCGTGGACCGGGAGGTCGGCTCGCTGCAGCGCACGCAGCCGGTCGAGCGGTCGCTCGGGGGAGTCGGTCACGACGGGGCTCCTTCCGCGGCCGCCACCTCGGCGGCGTCGAGGGTGTACTGGCGCAGCCACCACAGGCTGAGCACCGTGAGCGCGGCTGGCAGCACCGAGAACCCGAGGGTGATCGCGGTCAGTGCGGAGTCGGGCTGGGTGAGGTCGCGGCCCTCGCTGGAGAGGTAGCCCCCGAGAGCGAGCACCACGGCGAACACCGCAGGGCCGAGCGCGAGCCCGAGGGTCTCCCCGGCCGTCCACACGCCGGTGTAGACGCCCGCGCGGTTCTCCCCGGTGCGGGCGGAGTCGACGGCGGCAGCGTCGGGCAGCATCGCCATCGGGAAGACCTGGCAGCCGGCGTAGCCCACGCCCACCAGTGCGGTGGCGGCGAACACGACCCCGGAGGGCGCGACCCGCGCCGTCGCGGCCAGCACCGCGCCGGTCGCCAGCACCACGGAGGCGATCACGTAGCCGCGCCGCTTGCCGATGCGGGTGCCGACGGCGGTCCACACCGGCGTCAGCAGCAGTGCCGGGCCCACGAAGCACACGAAGAGCACGGTCGCGGCGCCGGTGCTGCCGAGCACGTCGCCGGCCAGGTAGTCCACCCCGGCGAGCATGCAGCCGGTGGCGAGCGCCTGCAGGACGAAGGTGGTCAGCAGCACGCGGAAGTCGCGCGCCCGGCCGACGATCCGCAGCTGCTCCCGCAGCGAGCCCGCCCCGGCGGCCACCGCCCCGATCGGGGCCCGTCGCGTGCCCCACCAGGCGCTGAGGGCACCGATGACGATCAGCGTGGCCATCACGACGCCCATCACCCGGTAGCCGTCGCGACCGCCGACCGCGTCACGGATGACCGGCGCGGTCGCCCCCGCCAGCATGATCGTGAACGCCAGGATCGCGACCCGCCACGTCATCAGGCGGGTGCGCTCGTCGTACGACGCGGTGATCTCGGCCGGCATGGCGACGTAGGGCACCTGGAAGAACGCGTACGCCGACGCCGCCAGCACGAAGAAGACCAGCACCCACGTCGCCTCGAGCGCCGCACTGTCGAGGTCGGGTGCCGCGAAGATCAGTGCGAACGCACCCGCCAGCATCAGCCCGGCACGGACCAGCCACGGCCGGCGCGGCCCGGCCGGGTCGACGGTCCGGTCGCTCACCCGGCCGGCCACCGGGTTGAGCAGGACGTCCCACGCCTTGGGCAGGAAGACGATGACGCCGGCCCACAACGCGGCGATGCCGAGCTCGTCGGTGAGGTAGGGGAGGAGCATCAGGCCGGGGACGGTGCCGAAGGCACCCGTGGCCACCGACCCGCTGCCGTAGCCGATGCGGACACCGGTCGGCAGGCGCGAGGACTCCCCGAGCGGTGCGGTCGCCGTCATCGGGGGCCCAGCGCGCGCGACCCGGCCGAGCCGTAGCGACGGTTGGGGTTCGACCCGATCGTCCCGGCCGACGCCTTCTTGCTGGCGGCCTTCTTGGTGGGGGCTTTCTTGGCGGGGGCCTTCTTGGTGGGGGCTTTCTTGGTGGGGGCCTTCTTGGTGGGGGCCTTCGTGGTGGCGCGACCGGACCACGCGGCCACCCACTCGTCGATCACCTGCCAGGTGGTGCCGCGGGCGGCGCGTCCGGTGAG
>CAZDAO010000758.1:0-2027 GCA_964503015.1 uncultured Nocardioides sp.
CGCAGGCCCCGCCTGCATCCTGGGGTCCTGGTCGCTGGGGAGCCACATGCCGTCGAAGTTCATGGTCGCCACCCAACCGCATGAGGTTAGGGGGCGCGACCACATAACGTGCGACCATGACGTCCGGCGAGCTGGTGGTCCTCTTCGGCCCGCCCGCCGTCGGCAAGATGACCGTCGGCCGGGCGGTGTGCGCCGCCTCCGACTTCCGGCTGCTCCACAACCACCACACGATCGAGCCGCTGCACGAGGTCTTCGGCCAGCAGAGTCCCGCCTTCCGCACTCTCAACGCCGAGTTCCGCCGCCGGGTGATCGAGGAGGCGGCGGCCAACGACGTACGCCTGGTCTTCACCACCGTCTGGAACCTCGCCGGAGAGGGCGACGCCGACTACTTCCGGGGCCTCGTCGCGCCCTACACCGACCGCGGGCTGCCGGTGCGCTTCGTCGAGCTGTACGCCGACCTCGACACGCGATTGTCCCGCAACAACGGCCGCGACCGGCTGGCCGCCAAGCCCTCGAAGCGCGACCTCGCCGCGTCCGAGGCGCACGTGCGCGAGCGCGAGGCGGCGTTCACGATGAGCACCTCCCCGGGGGCGACGCTCCCCGGCGACCGGGTGCTGGCCGACTTCCCCCACCTCCGCCTCGACACCACCGACCTCTCCCCGGCCGACGCCGCCGCCTACATCCTCGCGACGTAGTCCAGCGGCAGATGGTCGTCGATTCTCGGTAGTCCAGTGGCAGATGGCTGTCGATCGGCCCTCCGGCCAGCCATCTGCCACTGGACTACCCCGGCGGCCGCGACGGAACTGCCCTGTGGAGAACGGGCTCGAGGGGTGCGTACGAGGGAAGGCTCTCCCCGTGTTCTCCCCACAGCCCTTCCACCCCGAGCGCCCCGGACTGGTGGCACCCGTCCGCGTCGACCCGATCGGGGTGGCCGGTCCGACGCGCGGTCAGGCGCGCGGTCCGCGCTGGAGGTCCACCAGCTACGGGCTGGTCGTGCCGGCCGAGGTGCCGACCGTGCCGACCCAGCGCGTCGTCGAGGCGGCCGCGGTGCTCCGGGAGGACGAGGCGGTCACCGGGTGGGCCGCCCTTCACTGGGTGGGCGATCCGTGGTTCGACGGCACCACGGACGGTGTGTCACCACGCGACGTGACGGTCGTGGCGCGTCGTCACCTGACTGCCCAGCCGGGGTTCGCCGTCAGCCAGGAGTTCCTGCACCCCGACGAGATCGTGGTCGTCGACGGGGTGCCCATCACCAGCCACGTGCGTTCGGTGACCTTCGAGATGCGGTACGCCGACGGGCTCGGGCCAGCGGTCGAGGCCGTCGACATGGCCTGCTACTCGGACCTGGTGTCGGTCGCCGAGGTGGCGGCGTACGTCGCGCAGCTGGGGCCCGTCACCGGGATCCAGCAGGCACGTGATGCCCTGGCCGAGGCAGAGGAGAACTCGTGGTCGCCGCGCGAGACCGGGATGCGCGGGGTCTGGATGCGCCGCGCCGGGCTCCCACGGCCGCGCTGCAACGTCCCGGTCTTCACCCTGGCCGGACAGCACGTCGGGACCCCCGACCTCATCCACCCCGCCAGCGGACTCGTCGGGCTCTACCACGGTGAGTCCCACCTCAGCCTCGTCGGCGCGGCGAAGGACAACAAGCAGGATGCAGACTTCCGGGACCTCGGGCTCGAGCCGGTGAGCATGTTCGCCACCGACTGGAACGACCTCGACGACTTCGTGCGGAGGTTGCAGGCGGCTGCTCGTCGCGCTCGCGACCGGCACACGCCGAGGGGCTGGACGATCGAGCCACCGCCGTGGTGGACGGCGACCGAGACCGTCGAAAGGCGTCGGGCGCTCGCGGAGTGGGAGAAGGCCCGCTACCTGCGCTACCGCCTCGCTGCCTGACCGCTCGCCCGGTGCGGGTCGGCCCGGGCCGCCCCGGGATGGCCCGGCATGGCCCGGGCCGCCCGGCCCCGCTCGCCGGGGTAGTCCAGTGGCAGATGGCTGTCGATCGGCCCTCCGGCCAGCCATCTGCCACT
>CAZDAO010000759.1:0-2023 GCA_964503015.1 uncultured Nocardioides sp.
CCGCGAACGCCTCTCCGGCGTCCAGCAGCGCGTATAGCCCCTCATCGAACACCCGCCGGTCCACGCCAGACAGCTCCTCCCGTGCGCAGCCGTAGACGTCCGTGCCGATAGCCGGTGCGAAAGGCCCCCACACAGAGAAGGCCGCGACCCCGAGCAGGTAGACCAGGAACGCCACCGGCATCCAGACAGCGAACCAGAGGCCCTCCTGGGCCGCCGCGACCGCGCCCACGTTCAGGCTCTCCGCGGCGATCGCCGGAGCGACCAGGGCGAACATCAACGGGAGCTCGTAGCCCAGTCCGTGCGCCAGGAACCGGTAGCCGCCGACCAGCGAGTGTGCCGAGTTCGCACCCCACCCGGTTAGCCACACCAGCGCCCAGACCATCACGTCCATGGCGTTGAACCACATGACGCCCACGTCGAGGTCGAAGATTGTCCACTCCCCCAACGGCACGACCGTCACCATCAGCGCCGCCACTACCAGCAGCCCGGCACCCCCGATGCGCCACAGCAGGCGGTCGGCTTCGACGGTGGTACGACGTCGCTGCCGCATCAGCCGGGCCGCTTCACCGAACGGCCGGACCGGCCCGCCCATCTTCCCGCCCGGCCCGCCCCCCGCACGCGCGGCGAGGGCACCGTCCAGCATGGCAGCGGTTACGGCCAGCGCACCCAGAATCCCCAACGCGGCAATCGCCCAGCCGGGCGCCACGGTGGTGATCGGCGAGTCCGTCATCGGCATCGGGTCAGCCATGCGACACCTCGTGCTCCGCCTGTCCGGCGAGCAGCTCGTGGATGTCGAGGCTGGCGAGGACCAGACGTGCCGTGGCGAGATCCAGACCCATGACCAGATGCGCCAGGTGGTCGGTCGAGAGTGTCCGGCCGGCGTCGTTCGTCCGAGTGCCGATGTCACCGGCGGCGGTCGCGGCAACACCGGCGACCGCCCGGTCCAGCATGCCCATCAGCCGCTCATAGGTGTCACCGACCGCGTCGGCCGGCAACCCCCGGGCGTGGGCGTCCTCGTCGCTCAGCCGCCTGAGGCCTGACAACGACCAGCGCAACGTCCACGAACGACGGACCCTCCGGCGCAGACGCTCGAGTTCCGACCCCGCCGCTCCGTCCCCGGGCTCGAGGGCGGTGTCGCGGATCCTTCGGGCCTCTGCCGCAGCGTCGTCCCACCCCGCCAACGCCAGCAGCGAGGCGATGTTGTCGATGCCGCGGGCCGGCCCGACAACTTCGTCATCCTGGCGGGCACGCCCGTCGACGAGCTCGGCCTTTGCCTCGACAATCACATCGCCCTGCAGCGAGCAGCGCAACACCAGACCGGCCGGCCAGTGCGGCAGCACAGGCCCGAGACGCACCTGCAAGACGTCCATCTCGAGGCCATCTCGGTCCTCACCGCCCTCCGCGAGCGGAATCCCTCCCGGTGACATCTCCATGTCGCCGTGGTCCATGCCTTCGTGGGCGCCGTGGTCCATGCCCTCGTGGCTGCCGTGGTCCATGCCCTCGTGGCTGCCGTGGTCCATGCCCTCGTGGCCCTCGTGGTCCATGCCTTCGTGGCCGCCGGCTGAACCGTGGTCCGTGTCTCCATGGCCACCATGACTCTCGGCTCGAGATCCGGCCTGCTCGGCGACGAGTTCGGAGGCGGTGGGTCGCTCCTGCGCGTCACGGCGGTGGTGGTCGGTGTCGAGCAGGCCGGTGTGTGCTTCGTCCAGTCGAGCACCCACCTCGTCGCCCGCGTGCGCGTAAACGCGCACCCGAGGTCCCGGCATCTGGTGCCAGATGCCCTCGATCGCCTCCGCGAGCCCCGGCCCGGGTTCGCCGCACACGACGAGCACGTCGGCGTCCGCGGGTGAGATGGCGAGGCGCCATCCTCGGGCGGCCACGTTGCGCTCCGCCGCCATTCGCGTGCGCCACGAGCCCGGCACCTCGACGACCAGAGCGTGAGCGTGCCGGGAAGCGCTCCGTGCGATCGCGTCACTCAGACCCAACGCAGTGCCCCCTCCCGCCATGCCCAGAGCACGGCGGC
>CAZDAO010000760.1:0-2012 GCA_964503015.1 uncultured Nocardioides sp.
GGGCTCCGAGTACGGCTACTCCGTCGCCCGGCCCGAGGCGCTCGTGCTGTGGGAGGCGCAGTTCGGTGACTTCGTCAACGGCGCGCAGACCGTCATCGACGAGTTCATCTCCGCCGGCCAGACCAAGTGGCGCCAGCAGTCGGGCGTCGTGCTCCTCCTCCCCCACGGCTACGAGGGCCAGGGCCCCGACCACAGCTCGGCCCGCATCGAGCGGTTCCTGACGATGTGCGCCGAGGACGCGATGGTCGTGGCGCAGCCCTCGACCCCGGCGTCGTACTTCCACCTGCTGCGTCGCCACTCGCTGGGCGAGGAGCACCGCCCGCTCATCGTCTTCACCCCGAAGTCGATGCTCAAGCGCAAGGAGGCCGCCTCGCAGCCGGCCGACTTCGTGGGCGACACGACGTTCCGCGCCTTCATCGGCGACGACGCCGCCGACCCGGCACAGGTCGAGACGCTCCTCATGTGCTCGGGCCGCGTCACGTGGGACCTGATGGTCGAGCGCTCCAAGCGCGAGGACGGCGCGAAGTTCGCCATCGGTCGCGTGGAGCGGCTCTACCCGAACCCCGTGGACGACATCCGGGCCGAGGTCGCGAAGTACCCGAACCTCAAGGCGGTCCGCTGGGTGCAGGACGAGCCGCGCAACATGGGCCCGTGGCCGCACTACCAGCTCAACGTCTGGCCGCTGCTCGACGTGGAGGTCGAGCCGGTCACGCGTCCGGCGTCCGCGTCCCCGTCGGTCGGCACCATCAAGCGCCACACCGAGGAGCAGCGCGCGCTCCTCGACGCGGCGTTCGAGTCGCCGCGCACCAGCGGCCACGACTACTGAGCCGAGGCACCGGTGTACTTCACCGATCGCGGGATCGAGGAGCTCGAGAGGCGCCGGGGTGACGAGGAGGTCACCCTGGCCTGGCTCGCCGAGCAGCTCCAGGTCTTCGTCGACGCCCACCCCGACTTCGAGGTCCCGGTCGAGCGGCTGGCCACCTGGCTGGCACGCCTCGACGACCCGGAGGACTAGGCGGCCAGAGGGCGTACGGCGGCGGGCTCCGCGGGCGTCGACCGACGGTCCGGCAGCGCCAGGCGGCAGATCTTCTTCGCCACGCTCCACAGCTGGCGACGCAGCGGTCCGGTCGTGTAGGCGATGCCGTACCGCTCGCAGATCTCCCTCACCTCGGGCGCGATCTCGGGGTACCGCTTGGCCGGCAGGTCCGGGAACAGGTGGTGCTCGATCTGGTGGCTGAGGTTGCCGGACATGATGTGGAACAGGCTCCCGCCGGAGATGTTGGCCGAGCCGAGCCCCTGCCGGCGGTCGAGGAGAGGCATCCTGGCCTCCGTAGATTAGGTGAGCATATGTTCACTCGACTACGGTCGCCCGTCCATGGCTCGCCAACGAGACCCGTCCGTGATCCGTCCCGCGTTCCGTGAACAGTCGTCCACTCGCACAGGGTGGTGTCGCGCGCCCCGTGCGGCGGTCCTCGTGCCCTAGGCTCGAGCCATGTCCCCGCCGCCTCCCGACCCCGAGGACGGCGCGTCGCGTGCCGAGCGGAAGGAGCGCACCCGGCGCGCGATCCTCGACGCCGCCCTCGCGCTGGCGGCGGACTCCAACCTCTCGGCGATCTCGCTGCGCCAGGTCGCCAAGCAGGTCGGTGTCGTGCCGACGGCGTTCTACCGTCACTTCGGCTCGTTGGAGCTCCTCGGCCTCGCGCTCGTCGACGAGAGCTTCAGGTCGCTGCGGCTGATGCTGCTCGACGTGTGGCGACACGCCCCGGAGTACCGCGACTTCATCGACGGCTCGCTCCCGATCGTGGAGCAGCACGTGCGACAGAACCGGTCGCACTACGCCTTCATCGCCCGCGAGCGCACCGCCGGTCCCCCGCGGGTCCGCGAGGCGATCCGCCACGAGATCGAGCTGATCACGCGCGAGCTCGCCACCGACATCGCGCGCAGCGGGGCGGCGCAGCAGTACTCCAGCGCCGACATCGCCCTGCTCGCGGACCTCGTCGTGTCCTTCGTGG
>CAZDAO010000761.1:0-2006 GCA_964503015.1 uncultured Nocardioides sp.
CACGGCACCCACTGCGGTGGCGAAGGCGAAGCCCGCCCCGGGCACGGCCAGGTCGAGGCTCACCTCGCCCCCGAGCCGGGTCCGGCCGTGCGCACGCGCTCGCTCCACCACGGCGTCCCACAACGCCCGGCCGGTCCCGCGGCGCCGTTGCTCGGGGAGCACCGAGACCTCGCACCAGCCGAGGTCGAGGTTCTCCTCCAGCGGCAGCTCGAGCTCGGCCACGCCGACGACGTGCCCGCCCTCGACCGCCTCGAACCAGGTGCGCGCCCAGTAGGTGCTGGGTGAGGTGGCGACCACCTCGAAGGCCGCGTACGTCGTCAGCACCGCGTGCGGCCGGTCGGCGCGGACCGACCGCTTCATGACGTCGTACCAGGCCCGGCGGGCGAGGGGGTCGGTCGTGTCCAGCTCTCGGATCTCCACCCCGTGATGGGACAGCACGCGGTGGCGCCGGGCAACCGAAATACGAGTTCGACTTCGTGTCCGGCCTCCGGCATGGGACAGTGATCCGTCTCGGAAGTGGCTCGGGCACGGGAGGACCTCGGTGGCCAGGAACAAGAAGTCGCAGCTGCTGCCCCCGTCGCAGCGCCATCTCGTCACGCGCTTCGGCTACGGCGTCGACGCCACGCTGGCCCGCGACGTCGCTCGCGCGGGCGGCGCGCAGGTGTGGTTCGAGCGGCAGCTCACCCGCCCGGGGTCGTTCCCGGACAGCGCGGCCGACTCCGTGCGCCGGTGGTGGCCCGACCTCGACCGCACACCGAGGGACCTGTGGCAGCGCCAGGTCCAGGAGGTCCGCGGCGGCTGGGAGGTGATGGCCGACTACGGCCGCTGGCTGCTCGTCCGGCGGATCCGCACCCGGCGCCCCGTGCTGGAGAAGATGACGGAGTTCTGGGAGGCGATGCTGCACGTCCCCGTCAGCGGCGATGCCCAGTTCACCTGGCGCGTCGACTACGGCGACACCATCCGCAAGCACGCGCTCGGGCGTTTCGACGAGATGCTGGTGGCGACGACGACCCACCCGGCCATGCTGATCTTCCTCTCGGCCGCCACCTCGACGAAGACCGCGCCCAACGAGAACCTCGGCCGAGAGCTCCTCGAGCTGCACACCCTCGGCGCCGGCAACTACAGCGAGGACGACGTCAAGGCATCGGCGCGGATCCTCACCGGCTGGCACGTCGACCTCTGGGAGACGTGGGCGGCGACGTACGTCAAGGAGGACCACTACCGCGGGCGGGTGAAGGTCAAGGGGTTCAGCGACAAGAACGCCAAGGGCGACGGTCGCAAGCTGACCCGCGACTACCTCCGCTACCTGGCCCACCACCCACTGACGGCCCTGCACATCGCCGAGCGACTGGCCACCAAGTTCGTGCGCGACGACCCGCCTCGCTCGCTCGTCAACCGGCTGGCCAAGGTCTACCTCAAGAACGACACCGAGATCGTCCCGGTGCTCCGGGCGCTGGTGGCGAGCAAGGAGTTCCGCGCCTCGGCCGGGCGCAAGCTGCGCGACCCCAGCGAGGACGTCGTGGCGACCTACCGCGCGCTCGGCGTCGGCATCGACCGGCCCGGGGCCGACGACTCCGGCGCCAACGCCATCCTGTGGCAGGCGCAGGGCCTGGGCCTCTCGCCGCACGCGTGGCCCCGGCCGGACGGCACCCCCGTGCGCGACGAGATCTGGGCCTCCCCCGCGCGGGCTCTCGGCTCGATGAGCATGCACTGGTCGATGGCCGGCGGCTGGTGGCCGACGGTGGGGCTGCACTACAAGAAGCCGGAGAAGTGGGTGCCGGCGAAGAAGCCGGTGCGCTTCGCCGACCTCGTCGACGACGTGAGCCGCGAGCTGCTCCACCGCCCGGCCAGCAAGGGCCTGGTGACCACGGCGTGCCTGGCCACGGGCTGCAGGCCCAAGGAACGCATCGACCGCGAGCACGGCCTCGTGCAGTGGGGCTTCCCCCGGCTGCTCGCCGCCGTCCTCGACTCCCCCGACCACCTGGCGTGCTGACATGACGACTCCC
>CAZDAO010000762.1:0-2002 GCA_964503015.1 uncultured Nocardioides sp.
ATCGGCTACTTCGCCTACCGCAAGGGCTCCGGCAACCTCGTCTCCGGCGCCTTCGGCCCGCTGCTGGGCCGGCACGCGAAGGGCGGCCCCGGCAAGGCGATCGACGTCATCGCCATCTTCGCGACGCTCTTCGGGTCCGCCACGTCGCTCGGCCTCGGTGCGCTGCAGATCACCGGTGGTCTGGACGACGTCTTCGGCAGCGGCCGCTCGAAGTGGCTGACCGTCGCCGTCATCGGCGTGCTGACGCTGTGCTTCGTGATCTCGGCCGTCACCGGCATCGAGAAGGGCGTGCAGCTGCTGTCCAACGCAAACGCGGTCGCGGCGGTGCTCCTGGCGTTCTTCTTGTTCGTCGTCGGCCCGACCGTGTTCATCCTGAGCACCTTCACCGAGTCGCTGGGCGGCTACCTCACCCACCTGCCCACGATGGCGTTCCGGACCGGCGCCTTCGGCGGCAGCGAGTTCCTCAACACGTGGACGATCTTCTACTGGGCGTGGTGGATCTCCTGGACCCCCTTCGTCGGCATGTTCATCGCGCGCATCTCCAAGGGCCGCACCATCCGCCAGTTCGTGATCTACGTGATCCTGGTCCCGAGCCTGGTGTCGTTCGTGTGGTTCTCGATCCTCGGGGGCTCGGCCTTCGACCTGCAGCTCTCCGGCGCCCGGGACTTCACCGACGACCTCGCCGCCGGCAGCGAGGGTGCGCTCTTCGCGATGCTCCGCGAGTACCCGCTGGCGAGCATCACGGTCGTGCTGGCGGTCTTCCTGGTCGCGATCTTCTTCATCACCGGCGCCGACTCCGCCTCGATCGTGATGGGCATGCTCAGCCAGCACGGCAAGGAGGAGCCGATGCGCTGGCTGATCATCTTCTGGGGTGTCGCGCAGGGCGCGGTGGCCGCGGTGCTGCTGTTCTCCGGTGGCCTGGGCGCCCTGCAGACCCTGGTGATCATCGTGGCCGGGCCGTTCATGCTGGTCATCTGCGCCATGTGCGTCTCGCTGATGAAGTCCCTGCGCGCCGAGCCCTACGAGTCGACACTCCCGTCGCGGGTGCGCAAGGCCGTGCTGCACGCGCAGCACTACGACTCGATGGAGGGCCAGACCGTCGCGCTCGCCGCCCTCGGGGCCGACCCCGAGGAGATCACCGGCGAGCCGATGCCCGAGTCCGGCGTCGACGGTCGTCCGAGCAGCGACGCGTGATTCCTCCGGCGGCGCCCCGGGTTGCTTGACAGCGGCCGGGGGCGCCGTCGTAGATTTCTAGGTGTCGCACATTGCGCAACCGGTTGCGTGATACGCAACTCACCGTCCCTCAGCAGGAGGCAGCCATGGCCGAGGTCCCCGCGACCGCCGACGTCGTCGTCATCGGAGCCGGCATCGTCGGCAACAGCCTCGTCCACCACCTGACCCGCCTGGGGTGGAAGAACGTCGTGCAGATCGACAAGGGCCCGCTGCCCAACCCGGGTGGGTCCACCGGCCACGCGTCCAACTTCATCTTCACCGTCGACCACTCCCGCGAGATCACCGACATCACGCTCGACTCGGTCGAGCAGTACAAGGAGATGGGTGTCTTCACCCAGTCCGGCGGCTTCGAGATCGCCCGCACCGAGGAGCGGATGGAGGAGCTGCGCCGCCGCATGTCGAGCGCGAGGGCGTGGGGCATCGAGGCCGAGCTGGTGTCGCCGGCGTTCGTGAAGGAGAAGGTCCCCTTCATCGAGGAGGACCAGTTCATCGGCGCCTTCTGGACCCCCGGCGTCGGGGTCGTCGACTCGTTGCGCGCCGGCACGATCATGCGCGAGCGCGGCCTCGCCACCGGCGAGCTCACCGTCGTACCCACGGTCGAGGTGGTCGGGCTCGACACCGAGGAGGGGCCGCACGGGCGCCGCCGCATCACCCGCGTGCGGACGAGCGGCGGCGACATCGAGGCGAAGGTGGTCGTCATCGCCGCCGGCGTCTGGAGCCCCAAGCTCGGCGACATGGCGGGCATCAGCATCCCGCTCACCCCGGCGGT
>CAZDAO010000763.1:0-2000 GCA_964503015.1 uncultured Nocardioides sp.
GTGGCACCAGCTCGGCGACGACATCGAGGCCGCCCGTGAGCTGGCCGCCGACGACCCGACCTTCGCCCAGGAGGCCGATGACCTCACCGCCCGACGGGAGGCCGCGGGCGAGCGGTTGCGCCGGCTGCTGGTGCCGCGCGACCCCGCCGACGGCAAGGACGCCCTGCTGGAGATCAAGTCGGGGGAGGGCGGCGAGGAGTCCGCGCTCTTCGCCGGCGACCTGCTGCGGATGTACTCCCGCTACGCCGAGCGCCGGGGCTGGAGCGTCGAGGTGCTGGACGCCACCGAGTCCGACCTCGGCGGCTACAAGTCGGTGACCGCGGCGGTCAAGGCGAAGGGCACCGTCGAGCCCGGCCAGGCGCCGTACGCCCTGCTGAAGTTCGAGGGTGGCGTGCACCGCGTACAGCGGGTGCCAGTCACCGAGTCGCAGGGTCGCGTGCACACCTCGGCCGCCGGCGTGCTGGTGATGCCCGAGGCCGAGCAGCTCGACGTCTCGATCGACGACAACGACCTCCGCATCGACGTCTTCCGATCCAGCGGTCCCGGCGGCCAGAGCGTCAACACCACCGACTCCGCCGTCCGGATCACCCACCTGCCCACCGGCATCGTGGTGAGCTGCCAGAACGAGAAGAGCCAGCTGCAGAACAAGGAGCAGGCGATGCGCATCCTCCGCGCGCGCCTCCTGCAGGCCGCCCAGGACGCCGCCGACGCCGAGGCCAGCGAGGCGCGCCGCTCGCAGGTCCGCACGGTCGACCGCTCCGAGCGGATCCGCACCTACAACTTCCCCGAGAACCGGATCTCCGACCACCGCACCGGCTACAAGTCCTACAACCTCGACCAGGTCCTCGACGGCGACCTCCAGCCCGTGCTCGACTCGTGCGTCGAGGCCGACGTGGCCGCCCGCCTGTCCGCACTGGAGGGCTAGGTGACGGACAGGGTGCGCGCGAGCCTGGCCCGTCGCGACGGTGCCGCCCGGCTGCGTGAGGCGGGCGTGGCCTCGCCGGAGCGTGACGCCGACCTGCTGCTCGCCCACGTCCTCGACGTGCCGCTGGGGCGCCTCCCGCTCGTCGACGACCTCGACCCCGACGCCCGCCAGCGGTACGACGCCCTGCTGGCGCGGCGGGCCGCGCGCGAGCCGCTGCAGCACCTCACCGGCACCGCAGCCTTCCGCCACGTCGAGCTCGCCGTGGGGCCGGGCGTCTTCGTGCCGCGACCGGAGACCGAGCTGCTCGCCGGCTGGGCGGTCGACGCGGCGATCGCCCTGGGGCGCCCCGCTGTGGTCGTCGACCTCTGCACGGGCTCGGGTGCCATCGCCCGGGCGGTCGCCGACGAGGTCCCCGACGCCGGGGTGCACGCCGTCGAGCTCGACGAGGGCGCGCTGGCCTGGGCCGAGCGCAACCTCGCCGGCACCGGCGTCGACCTGCGCCACGGCGACCTCGCCACCGCGTTCGACGACCTCGTCGGCACCGTCGACGTCGTGGTGTGCAACCCGCCCTACATCCCGCTGGAGGCGTGGGAGTCGGTGGCGGCCGAGGCGCGCGACCACGACCCGCACCTCGCCCTGTTCTCCGGTCAGGACGGGCTCGACGCCCTCCGCGTCCTGGAACGGCGGGCCGCGCTGCTGCTGCGGCCCGGGGGAGTGGTCGGTGCCGAGCACGCGGACGTCCAGGGGGAGTCCGCGCCGGGGGTGTTCGCCGCCTCCGGGCGCTGGGTCGACGTGACCGACCACCGCGACCTCGCGGGTCGACCCCGCTTTCTGACCGCGCGACTGGCACGATGAGCGCCGTGGACAGGCTTGCGACCTCGACCGAGGAGGAGCGGGAGGCGGCGGTGAGCGCCGCGGCCGCCGCCGTACGACGCGGGCAGCTGGTGGTCATCCCGACGGACACCGTCTACGGGATCGCCGCCGACGCCTTCTCCCACGACGCGGTCAAGGGGTTGCTCGAGGCCAAGGGCCGCGGACGCGACATGCCGCCGCCGGTCCTGGTCTCCGCCGCGAC
>CAZDAO010000764.1:0-1998 GCA_964503015.1 uncultured Nocardioides sp.
TGCCCTGCTCGTCCTTGGCGGCGTGGTAGCCGCCGTTCTCCTTGAGGTCGCCCTCGTCGCGGGCGGCCGAGATGCGCTCGATGATCTCCTGGCGCTTGGGACCCTTGAGGTCCTCGAGCTCGGCCCGCAGCTTGTCGTAGGCCTCCTGGGTCAGCCAGATGGTGCCCTGGTCGGTCATGTCACTACTCCTGCTTCAACGTAGAGATTCAGGTGGTGCGGGATGCGGGTGTGCCTCAGCGCGACCGCATCCGGTCGGTGGTCGTTCTTCCGTCCGATCGGGGCAGCGCGGCTGAAGACGTGGCCCAGCGCTGCCGGACGGGCAGGACTACAGGCTAGCAAGCCCGCAGCAAAAGCGCAGGTCGCCGACCGTCGCCCGGGTCAGCGGGGGCGGGACTGCCCGGGAGCGGTGCACCCGAGCTTCTCCACCGAGGTGGCCCGCCGCTCGGTGCGGATGACGACGTCGTTGTCGCCCTCCACCGGGGTGAAGGCGAGCTCGCCGACCGCGGTCTTGTCCTCCGCGAGGGCCCGTACGCGGCACGTCGCCTCGACGGTGTCGTCGCCGAGTCGTACGTCGACCCGCGCCGCGACCTCGTGGTCGCCGGTGACCTCGAAGGACACGATCTCGGAGCGCACCTCCGGGTTGCCGTGGAACCACGCCACCCACACCAACCAGGTCAGGCTGACCGCGGCGAGCGCGGCTGCCACCGCGATGGTGACGGGGCGCCGCCAGGCGGCCGGCGAGCCGTAGCGGTCGGTGAGGTCGGTGGTCACGACCACGAGGGTAAGCGGCACCTCCTAGACTCGCGCCCATGGCCCAGCCCTCCGCCGACCGGACCCGCACCGGGCTCCGGCTGATGCACGTCCATGCCCATCCCGACGACGAGTCGAGCAAGGGTGCCGCCTCCACCGCGAAGTACGTCGCCGAGGGCGTCGACGTCCACGTGGCGACCTGCACCGGCGGCGAGCGCGGGTCGGTCCTCAACGCCAAGATGGACCGCCCCGAGGTGTGGGAGAACATCACCGAGATCCGTCGCGAGGAGATGCACCGGGCCCGCGACATCCTCGGCATCCGGCAGGACTGGCTCGGGTTCGTCGACTCCGGCTGGCCCGAGGGCGACCCGCCCCCGCCGCTCCCGGAGGGCTGCTTCGCGCTCGTCCCGCTCGAGGAGGCGACCGAGCGCCTGGTGCGGCTGGTCCGCGCCTTCCGGCCGCACGTGATGACGACGTACGACGAGCGCGGCGGCTACCCCCACCCCGACCACATCCGCTGCCACGAGGTCTCCGTTGCGGCCTACCACGCGGCCGGAGACCCGGAGCGGTTCCCCGACGCGGGGGAGCCGTGGCAGCCGCTGAAGCTCTACTACCACCACGGCTGGAGCTGGGCGAAGACCAACGCCCTCCACGAGGCGATGCTCGCCCATGACCTGGAGTCGCCCTACGAGGAGCGGCTGAAGAACTGGGAGCGCGAGCCGGAGTGGGACGACCGGATCACCACCCGGGTGCCCTGCGGTGAGTACTTCGGCGTGCGCGACCAGGCGCTGCTGGCCCATGCGACCCAGATCGACCCCGACGGCATGTGGTTCGCCATCCCGCGCGAGATCCAGCAGAAGACCTGGCCGACCGAGGACTACGAGCTGGTCGACAGCAAGGTGGACACCACCACGCCCGAGGACGACCTCTTCGCAGGGATCCCGACGCCCGCTCCCTGACGGGGAAGTGGGACACTGGTGGCATGCACGCGCTGCTGATCACCCTCGCCGACGACCCGACGCCGGCTGACAACGACGTCGTCGCGGGACCGCTGGGCTTCGCGATCTGGATCTTCCTGATCCTCTCCGTCGTCGTGCTGGCGTTCAGCCTGGTCAAGCAGCTGCGCAAGGCGCAGGCCGCCAAGGACGCCGGCGTCTACGGCGACGAGCCGGTCAAGCCCGAGCAGAAGGCCGACAGCGACGGCTGATCAGCGCCGCACGACCCGCACCAGGCAGTCCCAGGCCGTAC
>CAZDAO010000765.1:0-1982 GCA_964503015.1 uncultured Nocardioides sp.
GGTCCGACCCGGTCGCCCTCCTCGGCTCGCTGATCAACGCCTCGATCCCCAACCGGCTGACCGTCGTCTTCGACGGCAGCGAGAGCGAGGGCACCCACGTCTACCTCGCCGGCGCCCGCGCCGCCGACAGCGCGGAGCATCCGGAGCTCCGCGCGGAGATCATCCGCCTCCAGGACCTCGGCTTCATCGCCGGCTAGACAATGGAGTGCACGAACTCGCCGAGCTGGGCGAGGTTGCGGCACTCGGTCATCGCCACGACCTCGCCGTAGCGGTCGGCGGCGCTGTCGCCGGTCCCCCAGTGGCGCGGGTGCTCGGGGTTGAGCCACCAGGCGTGGCGGGCGCGGCCGGCCAGGTCGGCGAGGACCGGGAGGGCGAGGTCGCTGTAGTTGGACCGGGCGTCACCCAGGACCAGCAGCGAGGACCTCGGTCCGATCGCGTCGGCGTGCTCCTCGGCGAACCGGGTGATCGCGCGGCCGTAGTTGGTGCGCCCCCACAGCGCGGCGTGCGAGATGCTCGCCGCCAGGCCCTCCATCACGTCGACCACGTCGGCGCCGGGCCGGAACCGGTCGCTGACCTCGACCACGTCGTCGACGAAGGTGAAGGCGCGCACCCCGCTGAAGGCCTCGCGCAGTGCGTAGACCAGCAGCAGGGTGAACTGGGCGAAGTTCGCGACCGAGCCGCTCACGTCGCACAGCACCACCAGGTCGGTGCGGTGCGGCCGCTTCGGCTTGTGGACCGTCGTCAACGGCACGCCGCCGGTGGCGATCGACGCGCGCACCGTGCGGCGTACGTCGAGGGGGCCGCGGCGCCGCGCGTGCTGCTCCTTGGTGAGCCGGGCAGCGAGGCGGCGGGCCAGCGGGTAGATCTCGCGCCGCATCTCGTCGAGGTCGCTGCGCCGGGCGGCGGTGAAGTCGAGGCGGTCGATCGTGGGCCGGACCGTCACGTCGGCAACGTGCTCGGGCCCCTTCTCCTCGGCGATCCGTCGTCGGGCGTCGCCCTCGACCAGCCGGGTGAAGTCACCGATCCGCCGTCCGGCCGTCCGCTGCGCCTGCGCGTCGTCGAGGCCCTCGGCGAGCAGCCCCTGGACGAGCCGGTCCATCAGCCCGGACGGCGAGACCCGCTGCAGCGAGGTGTAGGCCGACCAGCTCGACAGGCCGGGACCGCGGCCGGGCATCGCCCCGAAGCGCGCCACCGCCTCCACGGCGAGGTCCTGCAGCGCCTGCTGGTCGCCCGCGGCGAGCGCCTCGGCCAGCGCCTCGCGGAAGCGGGCGAGGTCGGGCCCGGAGTCGCGGACGCCCTCGCTCGGCACGGCGTCCTCGCTGCCATCTCCGCTGCCATCTCCGCTGCCGACCCCGTTGCCGACCCCGCCGCCGACCAACCGCGGGTAGTAGATGTCGAAGACCGCGTCGAAGGTGACCCGCTGCGGCTGCCGCTTCACCAGCGTGGCGGCATAGGCCGCGCGCACCGTCTCGCGGTCGTGCCAGCGGACCTTCTCCAGCGCGCTGATCGCGTCGAGCCCCTCGGCCAGCGACACCGACAGGCCTGCGGAGCGCAGCGCCTCCACGAAGCCGATGTGCGTGTCGAGCAGGGTCATCGGGCCCTCATCCCACGGCCAGCTTCAGCTCCTTGATCGCACGCCGCTGGTCGGACGCGTGCTTGAGCACGACGCCGAGGGTGCGCGCGACGGTGCCCTCGTCGAGGTCGCCGATCTCGAGGGCGATGAGGGTGCGCGCCCAGTCCACCGACTCCGCGATCGACGGCGCCTTCTTCAGCTCGAGCTCGCGGAGGCGTACGACGACGTCGACGAGCTGGGCGGCGACCTTGTCGTCGAGCCCGGGCACCTGGCTGGTGACGATCGCCCGCTCGCGCTCGGCGTCGGGGTAGTCGAGGTGCAGGAACAGGCAGCGGCGTTTGACCGCCTCCGACAGCTCCCGACTGGCGTTGGAGGTGAGCACGACGAACGGACGCCGCGTCGCGGTGAC
>CAZDAO010000766.1:0-1975 GCA_964503015.1 uncultured Nocardioides sp.
CGCTTCGCGGTGAGGATCTGGACCAGGTTGCCCATGTGCAGGCTCGGCGCGGTCGGGTCGAAGCCCACATAGAACTTGACGCTCCCCTCGCCCAGCGCCGCGCGGAGCGCGTCGCGGTCGGTGGAGTGCGCGACGAGTCCGCGCCACTCCAGCTCGTCGAGGACATTCGGGGTCGTCACGTGGGTTCCTTCGGGTGAGGTCGGTTGGTGGACGGGCACTAGCCTAGGGCGAGGCACGAGGAGGCACGGCACGTGATCGCAGGCAGGTACACGCTCGAGCGGGAGATTGGTCGCGGCGGGTCCGGGACCGTCCACCTCGCGCACGACGAGGTGCTCGGACGCACCGTCGCGATCAAGCGCATCGGCATCCTCCCCGGCGAGCACGTCGCCCTCGAGCGCGCCGGCCGTGAGGCCAGGCTCGCCGCGGCCCTCAACCACCCGCACGTGGTCTCCGTCTTCGACCTGGTCGAGGAGGAGGAGGTGCACTGGCTGGTGATGGAGTACGTCGACGGCCGCACGATCAGCGAGATCGTCCGCGCCGACGGTCCCCTCGACGTCACCGAGGCCGCGGCGTACCTCGCCCAGACCGCCGATGCCCTGGCCGACGCCCACGAGGCGGGGATCGTGCACCGCGACGTGAAGCCGAGCAACATCCTGGTGGCGGGCGGCGTCGCCAAGCTCAGCGACTTCGGCATCGCCAAGTCCGCCGACGACGCCTCGCTCACCCAGACCGGGCTGGTCACCGGGTCGCCTGCCTACCTCGCCCCGGAGGTGGCGTCCGGCTCGTCCGCTACCCCCGCCAGCGACGTGTGGTCGCTCGGCGCCACGCTCTACCACGCGGTCACCGGCCGCCCGCCGTACGACATCGGCGACAACCTCATCGGTGCGCTCTACAAGATCGTGCACGAGGACCCGCCGCGCCTGCCCGAGGACCACCCGATGGCCGGGCTGCTGTCGGTGATGATGACGCGCGAGCCGGAGCACCGCTGGCCGATGGCGCGGGTGCGCGACCAGCTCGCGCGACTGGCCCGGGGCCAGCGCGCGACGGTGACAGCCGGCGCCCCGCGCGTGAACGGCGAACGGACCGGCGAGCTGCCGACCGTGCGGACCGAACCGACCCCGCCGGGCGCCGAGACGCCGCGGCGCAGCCGGGCGCCGTACGCCTGGATCGCGCTCGCGGCGGTGCTCGCGGTCGCGGCGGTCGTCGCGGCGTACGTCTGGGCCGGACGCGGGACGCCCGAGGCGGTCGAGGACGACACACCCCGCTCCCCCGAGAGCTCTCAGACCACCAGCACGAGCACCGCGCCGCCGCTGTCCGCGGAGGACACCCGTGAGCAGATGGACGCGTTCATCACCTCCTACCTGTCCACCGTGACGGAGAACCCGCGGCAGGCCTTCGAGCAGCTCACGCCGGAGTTCCAGCGGGCCAGCGGTGGCTACGAGGGCTACATCGGCTGGTGGGGCAAGGTGCGCTCCGCCCGGCCCACCGACGTGCAGAGCAACCCCTCGGACCTGACGGTCGGCTACACCGTCGACTACGTCTTCACCTCCGGAGCCCGGGACACGCAGGACGTGCGCCTGCAGCTGCAGCGCTTCGACGACCGGTACCTCATCGCGGGCGAGGGCTGACCGGCGCGGATCGGCGGGCTCTGGTCCGAACGGGTGTGAACCGGCCGGTGCCATGTGGCTAGCGTGGCCCGGAGCCATCGGAAAGGGTCACGTGTGATCGCAGGCAGGTACACGCTCGAGCGGGAGATCGGACGCGGCGGCGCCGGGTCGGTCCACCTCGCCCACGACGAGCTGCTGGACAGGTCCGTCGCCATCAAGCGCATCGGGCTGCTGCCCGGCACGACCGGACAGGACATCGCCCGCGCGGAACGCGAGGCGCGGCTGGCGGCCGGCATCAACCACCCCCACGTGGTGTCGATCTTCGACCTCGTCAAGGACGAGGACTGCTACTGGCTCGTGATGGAGCT
>CAZDAO010000767.1:0-1973 GCA_964503015.1 uncultured Nocardioides sp.
GCGGCAACACCTCGCACGGCGACGGCCTCTGGAAGACGACCGACGGCGGCCGCACGTGGACGCTGATGGGACTCAAGGAGACGCGGCACATCGCGCGCGTGCGCGTGCATCCCACGAACCCGGATATCGTCTACGTCGGCGCGCTCGGCCACGCCTTCGGCAACAACCCCGAGCGTGGCGTCTTCAAGTCCACCGACGGCGGCCGCACCTGGAACAAGATCCTCTTCCGCAACGACTCGACAGGGATCTCGGATCTCATCATGGATCCGAACGATCCCAACACGCTCTACGCCGCCTTCTGGCACGCGTACCGCCGGCCGTGGATGCTGAACTCCGGTGGGCCCGGCGGCGGGCTCATGAAGACCACCGACGGCGGCGCGACCTGGACCGAGCTCACGAACAACCCCGGCCTTCCCAAGGGAGTCTGGGGGAAGGTCGGCATCGCGGTCTCCCCGGCCAAGTCGTCGCGCGTGTGGGCGATCATCGAGAACGACTCCGGCGGCGTCTACCGCTCCGACGACGCCGGCGCGACGTGGAAGTACCTGAACCGCGACCGCTCGCTCCGCCAGCGCGCCTGGTACTACTCGAAGATCTACGCCGACCCGAAGGACACGAACGTCGTTTACGGACTCAACGTCTCGTTCTTCAAGAGCACCGACGGCGGCACGACGTTCCGGCAGACGATCCAGGTGCCGCACGGCGACAACCACGACATGTGGATCGCGCCGAACGACCCGATGCGGATGGTGCAGGCGAATGACGGCGGCGCAAATGTCAGCTTCAACGGCGGGCAGACCTGGACCGAGCAGGACTTCGCGACGGCGCAGATGTACCACGTCTCGGTCACGAACCACTTCCCCTACCAGGTCTGCGGCGCCCAGCAGGACAACTCGACGCTCTGCGGCCCGAGCCGCGGCGAGGGCGGCGTGGCGCGTGCCGACTGGCGCGACGCCGGCGGCGGCGAGTCGGGCTACGTGACCGCGCACCCGGTGGATCCCGACATCGTCTATGCCGGCAGCTACTCGGGCTTCCTCACGCGCAAGGACATGCGCACGGGGCTCGAGCGGAACATCAACGCCTGGCCGATGAACCCGATGGGGCATTCGTCGGAGGACATCAAGTACAAGTTCCAGTGGACCTTCCCGATCGTCGTGTCCATGCACGACCCGCGGGTGCTCTACGTCGGCGGCAGCCACCTCTTCCGCTCGACCAACGAGGGGCAGTCGTTCGACATCATCTCCCCCGCGCTCGCGCGCAACGACCCGCGCACCCTCGGACCCTCTGGCGGCCCGATCACGAAGGACCAGACGGGTGTCGAGACCTACGGCACGATCTTCACGATCGCCGAGTCGTTCCAGTCACCGAGCGTGCTCTGGGTGGGGACCGATGACGGGCTGGTGAAGCTCACTCGCGACGGCGGGCGCACCTGGACCGACGTCACGCCGCGCGGCATCGGCGATTTCGCCCGCATCTCGATGGTCGACGCCTCGGCCCACGCGGAGGGGACGGCATACGTCGCGGCGAACCGGTTCCAGCTCGACGACTTCACGCCGTCGCTCTGGAAGACCACCGATTACGGCGCCAACTGGACGAAGATCGTCAACGGGATCGACGCCGAGGAGTTCACGCGCGTGATCCGCGCCGACCCGGTGCGTCGGGGGCTGCTCTACGCCGGCACCGAGCGGGGCGTCTGGGTCTCGTTCGACGACGGCGCGAACTGGCAGCGGCTGCAGCGGAACCTGCCGCCGGTGCCGGTGCACGACCTCGTCGTGAAGAACGAGGACCTCGTGATCGGCACGCACGGCCGCTCCTTCTGGATCATGGATGACATCTCGGTGCTGCGGCAGGTGAACGCGCAGGTGCTCGCCGCCGATGCGCACCTCTTCGCCCCGCGCGACGCGTACCGCATCGACTGGGGCGGCGGCGGCTTCGGCGGTGGCGGTGGTGGAGGCGGCGCAGGCGGCGCGGGCGCG
>CAZDAO010000768.1:0-1962 GCA_964503015.1 uncultured Nocardioides sp.
GTCGAGAAGGTCTGGGGCGACGACCTGCGGGTCGAGGGCGTGGTCGTGGAGTACCTCGGCGGTGTCGACGACCTCGCCGAGCACCTCCGCGACTTCAAGCCGGGTCCGCAGCGCCGCGTCGGCGTCCTGGTGGACCACCTCGTGCCGGGGTCGAAGGAGGCGCGGATCGCCGCGAACATCGCCCGCTCCCCCGTCGGCAAGCACGTCCTCGTCGTCGGCCACCCCTTCATCGACATCTGGCAGGCGGTCAAGCCCGACCGCCTCGGCATCCCGCGCTGGCCGTCGGTCCCCAAGGGCATCGACTGGAAGACCGGCACCTGCCAGCAGCTCGGCTGGCCGCACCGCGACCAGGCCGACATCGCCCGCGCCTGGAAGCACATCCTCGGCCGGGTGACCTCCTACGCCGACCTCGAGCCCGCCCTCCTCGGCCGGGTGGAAGAGCTCATCGACTTCACGACTGAGTGACATTTGCTCGCTCCGCTCGCATGTCGCGGCGCTCGTAACCCGCTCGTTCGTCGTCGTTGTTGCGAGCTCCCCCGCTTCGCTCCTCCGCTCGCAACCCTCCTCCTGCACTCCCGGGCGCGCCGCGACGAGACACCGACCCACGGTCGGCGGACCTGGCCTGGCTCGGATCGCCTGGGCTCCTCAGCCCACGCTCTCGGCGCCCGACGGAGCGAGCGCCGACAACACCGTCCCCAGCCGGCAGCAGCCGGGTCCCGCCTACTCCACCAGATCTCTCACGACGGCGTCGGCGAGGAGGCGACCGCGCTGGGTGAGGACGAGGCGCTCGGCGGCGAGCTCGACGAGCCCGTCGGCGACCAGGCGCGCGACCTGGGCGCGCCCGCTGGCCTCGAGGGCGCTGACCGGGAGGCCCTCGACGAGGCGGACCTCGAGCAGGATCCGCTCCATCCGCTGGCTCTGCCAGCCGAGCACCTCACGGGCGAGGGCGGGTGAGACGCCGCGCGCGAGCCGCTCGGCGTACGCCGCCGGGTGCTTGACGTTCCACCAGCGCACGCCTCCGACGTGGGAGTGCGCGCCGGGCCCGACGCCCCACCAGTGGCCGCCGGTCCAGTAGAGCAGGTTGTGCCGGCACCAGTGGTCGGGCGAGGTGGCCCAGTTGGAGACCTCGTACCAGCTCATCCCGGCGGCCGCGAAGCGCTCGTCGGCGAGGTGGTACTTGTCGGCGAGGTCGTCCTCGTCCGGCATGGGCAGCTCGCCTCGCGCCACCTGGCGGGCCATGGCGGTGCCCTCCTCGACGATGAGGGAGTACGCCGACACGTGGTCGGGCGCGCAGGCGAGAGCGGCCTCGACGGAGGTCTCCCAGTCCGAGAGCGACTCCCCCGGCGTGCCGTAGATCAGGTCGAGGCTCACGTCGTCGAACCCGGCCCGTCGGGCCCAGTCGACCACGGCCGGCACCCGCATCGGGTCGTGGGTGCGGTCGAGGGTGCGGAGCACGTGGTCGACCGCGGACTGCATGCCGAAGCTGATCCGGTTGAAGCCGGCGGTGCGCAGCTCCTCGAGGTCCCACGCAGCGACGCTGTCGGGGTTGGCCTCGGTGGTGATCTCCACGTCGTCGGCCAGACCGAACTCGGCGGCCGCGCTGGCCACGATGGCCCCGAGGTCCGCCGGCGCGAGGAGGGTGGGCGTGCCACCGCCGAAGAAGATCGTGTCGATCGGCACGTCGCGGTGCCCGAGCACGTGCCGCGCGAAGCGGATCTCGCGGATCGCGGCCTCGGCGTACGACGACCGGCTGGCGCCGACCTCGTCGCCGAGCTCGTGCGCGGTGTAGGTGTTGAAGTCGCAGTAGCCGCACCGCACGCTGCAGAAGGGGACGTGGACGTAGAGCCCGAAGGGCTTGCTGCCGAACTCGGCCCTGGCCTCCTCGGGGAGCAGGCCGTCCTCGGGGGCGACGTCGCCGTCGGGCTGTGCGGGGGACACGTCGGTATCCAACCACGCACCGGG
>CAZDAO010000769.1:0-1960 GCA_964503015.1 uncultured Nocardioides sp.
GTGGAGCGGCTCAACCTCGACGCCGCGTCCTTCCGCCAGCTCGAGCGCAAGCACCGGCACGACGGCGACGCCGTCCGGGCGGAGGTGCTCGACATCGTCGCCGCACGCGGCAAGATGCAGAACCCCGAGACCGGCTCCGGCGGCATGCTCGTCGGCACCGTCGAGGAGGTCGGCCCGGCGTCCCCGCTCGGCCTGAAGGTCGGCGACCGGGTCGCCACCCTCGTCAGCCTCACCCTGACCCCGCTGGTCATCGAGGACGGGCTGGCGCAGTGGGACGGCCGCTCCGAGCAGGTGCCGTGCGACGGCTACGCCGTGCTCTTCGGCCGCTCGATCGCCGCCGTCATCCCCGACGACCTCGACCCCGCGCTCTCGCTCAGCGTGATGGACGTCTGCGGCGCACCCGCCCTCACTGCCCGCGTCGTGGGGGAGTACGCCGACCGCGCCGAGCAGGAGGGGACCAGCGGCCCGACGGTCGCCGTGGTCGGCGGAGCCGGGAAGTCCGGCTCCCTCAGCCTCGCCGCCGCCCGGCAGGCGGGCGCGGCCCGCACCATCGGGGTCGTCCCTCACCAGGCCGAGCACGACCTCCTCGTCGGGGCCGGACTGGCGGACGCCGTCGCGATCGCCGACGCCCGTGACCCCATCGCCCTGCGCGACGCGGTGACCGCCGCGGGCGGCCCGGCCGACGTCACCGTCGTCTGCGTCGACGTCCCCGGGTGCGAGGGCGGCGCCATCCTCGCCACCGGCGAGAGCGGCACGGTCATCTTCTTCTCCATGGCGACCAGCTTCAGTTCCGCCGCCCTGGGCGCGGAGGGGCTGGCCGCCGACGTCCGGATGCTCGTCGGCAACGGCTACGTCCCCGGCCACGCGGCGTACGCGATGGAGCTGCTGCGCGCCGACACCGGCGTGCGTGGCCTGTTCGAGCGGAGGCTCTGATGGCAGGTCCCACCAGCCGGCTCGGCCTGGACAGGGCAGACGTACGCCGCGCGCGCACCCTCGCGCGCCAGGTCGGCAAGCCGATCGTCGACCTCGCCCAGCGCCACACCACGGTCAGCGTCGAGCGCGCCACGCTGCGCCTGGCAGGGCTCGCGGGGGCCGACCCCGACGGCACACCGTGGGTCAACCGGCTCGCCGACGCCGTCCGCGCCGACGTGGGCCTCGAGCACGGCGTCAGCCTGCCCGTCTGGGACGCGCTCCGGCGCGGTGAGGGCGACGACCTGCTGACGCTCGCCCAGAAGGCCGCGGCCGGTTCGGTGAGCTTCCGCGTGCCCGAGGGCAGGGACGCCACCCGGGCGGCGGCTGCCTCACGCAAGGCCGTCGGCGCCGGCATCAAGCGGATCGACCGCCAGCGCGTCGCGCGCGAGAAGATGATCTCCCGCGTCGGTGACGCCCCGAGCAAGCCGTGGATCTACCTCATCGTCGCCACCGGCGACATCCACGAGGACATCCCGCAGGCGCAGGCGGCTGCCCGCGAGGGCGCCGACGTGATCGCGGTGATCCGCTCCACCGGCCAGTCCCTGCTCGACTTCGTCCCCGAGGGCGCCACCCGCGAGGGCTTCGCCGGCACCTACGCCACGCAGGAGAACTTCCGCCTGATGCGAGCCGCCCTCGACGAGACGTCGAAGGAGCTCGGCCGCTACGTCCGGCTGACCAACTACGCCTCCGGTCTCTGCATGCCCGAGATCGCCGCTCTGGCCGGTCTCGAGCGGCTCGACATGATGCTGAACGACTCGATGTACGGGATCCTCTTCCGCGACATCAACCCGATCCGCACCTTCGTGGACCAGCGGTTCAGCCGGCAGGTCCACGCCCGCGCGGGCATCATCATCAACACCGGCGAGGACAACTACCTCACCACCGCCGACGCGATCGAGGCCGCGCACACGGTCACCACGAGCCAGCTGCTCAACGAGTACTTCGCCAAGGAGGCCGGGCTCGAGGACTGGCAGCTCGGGCTGGGCCA
>CAZDAO010000770.1:0-1959 GCA_964503015.1 uncultured Nocardioides sp.
TGAGGTCCTCGAGTGCCGCGAAGCCGGCGATCATGCCGGCGTGCGTCGAGCCGGTGACGGTGCAGACCACGATGGTGTCGAAGGTGACGCCGAGCGCCTTCTCCTGCTCGGCGACCTCGAAGGCCCAGTTGGCGAAGCCCAGGCCGCCGAGGCGGTGCTCGCTCGCGCCCGCCGGAATGGCGTACGGCGTGCCGCCGGCCTCCTCGACCTCACGGATCGCGTCCTTCCACGAGTCGCGGATGCCGATGTCGAAGCCGTGGGGATCCAGCCGCGAGTCGGCGCCCATCATCCGGCTGAGCAGGATGTTGCCGACCTGGGTGTTGGTGGGGTCGTCCCATGGCACCCACTTCTCCTGCACGAGCCGGCACTTCAGGCCGAGGTGCGCGGCGACCGCGGCGACCTGGCGGGTGTGGTTGGACTGGTAGCCCCCGATCGAGACGAGCGTGTCGGCGCCGGAGGCCAGCACGTCGGGGACGATGTACTCCAGCTTGCGGACCTTGTTGCCGCCGAAGGCCAGGCCGCTGTTGACGTCCTCGCGCTTGGCCCAGACCTGCGCGCCGCCGCCCTTCGCGGCCAGGTGGTCGCTGAGCCGCCGGAGGTGGTGGACGGGCGAGAGGCCGAAGGTGAGTGGGTAGCGCTCGAACTGCTCGAGGATCACGGGTTCTCCTGGGTGGGTGGGGACGAGGGGCTCAGCTCGTGGAAGGTGCCGAAGGCGACGGCCGAGGCGCCCTCGACGTCGCCGGCGGCGCAGAGGTGGATCAGCTCCGCGTGCCGTGCCACGGAGTCGCGGCCGTCGATGGAGGCGAAGCGCAGCCGCTCGGCGCGACGGAGGACGGGGGTGAACTGCTCGAGGACGGTCGCCAGGGACTGGTTGCCGCACACCGCGACCGGGACCCCGTGCAGGTCGTCGTCGGCCGCCAGGGCCGCGTCGACGTCGCCGGCGAAGAGAGCCGCCTCGAAGCGGTCGTTGGCCGCGCGCATCCGGTCCACGTCGTCGGCGGTGAGGCTGGGGACGGCCTCGCGCACGGCGAGCTCGTGCATGGCCGCCACCACGTCGCGTGCCTCCCGCACCGCCCGCTCGCTGATCGTGCTGACCGTGGTCGACCGCCCGGGTCGCGCCACCACGAGCCCGGTCTGGCCCAGGCGCAGCAGGGCCTCGCGGATCGGCGTCCGGCTGACGCCCAGCCACATGGCCAGCTCCGCGTCCTTGAGCTGCTCGCCCGGCTCGAAGGTGCCGTCGATGATGGCGTCCCTCAGCCGGCCGTAGACGTCGTCGCGGAGGAGGCGGCGGTCCGTGGGGGGCGAGGTGGCAGGGATGGGCATGCGACGGTGCTCCCGTCATGGGCGAGGCCTTCTGCCTCCGATGTGCAATATATTGCATGTCAGACGACAGGTCGTCAAGGTCGTGAGACCGACGAGAGACGAGGAACGGACCGGCGGTGCGTCAGCCGCGCTGCGTGGCGAGCGCCGCGTCGACGGCGGCGGGTGAGAGCACCGCGTCGAGCGCGAGCTGGGCGCAGCCGACGAGTCCGGCGCGCTCGCCGTGGGCGACGGGGACGACCTGCAGGTCGCGTCCGGCGAGGGCCGTGGTGCTGGCGAAGAGGCCCTCGCGCAGGCCGGCGGAGAACACGTCGAAGGCGCCCGCCATGTCGCCGCCGACGGCGACCACGCGGGGGTTGGTCACGATGACGATGGCGGCGAGCGCCTCGCCGACGTGGCGCCCCGACTCCCGTACGACGGCGCGCGCCCGGCCGTCGCCCCCGACGGCCCGGGCGACGAGGTCGCGGACGTGGTGCACCTCGTCGTTGCCGAGGGCCTCCACGAGTGCCCAGCCGCCCGCGACGGCCTCGAGGCACCCTGCGTCGCCGCACCGGCAGGTCAGGCCGGCGGCCGCGGCGACCTTGACGTGCCCGAGCTGGCCGGCCGCGCCGCGGTGCCCGCGCACGATCCGGCCGTCGG
>CAZDAO010000771.1:0-1959 GCA_964503015.1 uncultured Nocardioides sp.
GCCCCGTTGATGTTCACCGGAGAGAACGTCCTCAACGCGCCCGTCGAGCAGGCGGGGGACGCCCTGCTCGCCCCGGCCGTGCTGGTCCGCACGATCCCGGGCTGCGAGCGCCTCGAGGCCCTCGACTCCAAGCCGGGCGAGAACGCCTACGCCATGACGGTGACCGCCGGCGTCGCCTCGATCAAGGGCACCTACGCCGGCTCGTGCGTGCTGACCGACCTCGCCGAGCACGAGTCACTGGTGATGAAGCTCGACGGCGCCGGCGCACCGGGCACCATCGGCGCCACCGTCAACGTCCGCTTCACCCCGGAGGGCTCCTCGACGAAGGTGTCCTACGACGCCGACGCGGTCGTCGGCGGGATGATCGGCGGCGTCGGCCAGCGGATGCTGACCAGCGTCTCGCGCCGGATGGCGGGGGAGTTCTTCGGCAACGTCGACGCCGCCATCGCCGGTGGCCCCGTGGCCGCGCCGAGCCCCGTCACGGCCGCGACGGCCGGCGCGGCGCCCACGCCTGCCGCGGGGCAGGTCTTCACCGCGCCCGCCAAGGTGCCGGCCGCCGGCTCGCGCGAGGAGTTCCTGACCGGGGTCGCGGTCGGCGCGGGGCTGGTCGTCCTCGGCGTGATCGTCGGAGGCGTGTTCGGTCGTCGGCGATGAGCGACCTCACCGTCGACTCCACCGCCCGGGCCCAGGCTGCCGCCGTACGGTCCGGCGCGATCTCCGCGCGCGAGCTCCTCGAGCTGCACCTCGACCGGATCGAGGAGCGCAACCCCGCGCTCAACGCGATCGTCTCCCTCGACGCCGAGCGGGCCCGTCAGGCCGCCGCCGTGGCCGACCAGGCGCAGGCCTCGGGCGAGGAGATCGGCCCGCTGCACGGGCTGCCCTTCGCGGTCAAGGACACCCACGCGCTCGCCGGCTGGCGCACGACCTACGGCTCGCCGATCTTCGCCGACGCGGTCGCCGACCGCGACGACCTGCTCGTCGAGCGGGTCCGCCGCGCGGGCGCCGTGTTCGTCGGCAAGACCAACGTGCCGGAGTTCGCGGCCGGGTCGCACACGTTCAACACCGTCTTCGGCGTGACCCGCAACCCCGTCGACCCGTCGCGGTCCGCCGGCGGCTCCAGCGGGGGAGCGGCGTGCGCGCTGGCCTCTGGCATGGTGCCGCTGGCCGACGGCTCCGACATGGGTGGCTCGCTCCGCAACCCCGCGTCGTTCTGCGGCGTGGTCGGCCTCCGCCCGTCGTGGGGCCGGGTGCCGGAGTGGCCGCTCTACAACCAGTGGGAGACCACCTCGGTCGGCGGACCGATGGCCCGCAACGTCGGTGACCTGGCGCTCCTGCTGTCGGTGATCGCCGGCCCCGACCCCCGGGCGCCGCACGCGCTCGGCGACGCCGGTGCTGCCTTCGCGCCCCCGCTCGCCCCCGCCTCGCTCGCCGGGCTGCGGGTGGCGTGCTCGGTGGACCTCGGCGGCGCGCTGGTCGTCGACGACGCGGTTGCGGACGTCGTACGCGCCACGGCGGGGCGGCTCGCCGACGCCGGGGCGGCGCTCACGGAGTCCCACCCCGACCTCTCCCTGGCCGACGACACCTTCCGCACCCTGCGGGCCTGGCACTTCCAGGCGAAGTTCGCGGACCTGCTGGAGCAGCACCCCACGTCGTTCAAGCCGTCGCTGGAGGCCAACATCCGCGCCGGCGCGTCCCTCACCGGCGCGGACGTCGCCCGGGCCTACACCCAGCGCACCGCCCTGGCGGAGACGATGCGCGTCTTCTTCGAGCAGCACGACGTGCTGCTGCTGCCGACCTCACAGGTCCCCCCGTTCCCGGTGGAGCAGGAGTTCCCCGAGACCATCAACGGACAGCAGATGCCGGACTACCTGGCGTGGATGCGGTCGGCGTACTTCATCACCGTGACCGGGTGCCCGGCGATCTCCGTGCCGGCCGGCACCACGCCCGACGGGCTCCCCG
>CAZDAO010000772.1:0-1954 GCA_964503015.1 uncultured Nocardioides sp.
CCTGTTTACCCAGCAGTTCACGCGCGTAGAACTCATGAACGCAGTCGTGCCGCCGGCCCATCAGCTCGCCAGCGGCAGTTCGCGTAGCCGTGCCTCCGCGCGCCACCGGCGGTGCCACAGAACTTTGAGGGACACCGCCTGCTCGGATGCGAGATCGGCCATCGACTCACCCGCCACCCTGCTGCGGATGATCGTGCAGAGCACCTCCCTCGACACGCCGCTCTGCTCGCTCATGGCGACGAGCTCTTCGAGGAAAGCGGCGCTCAGGACGCGGTCCTCCGCCGACGGTTCGGCCCTGGCGTCCTCGAGGTTGATGCTGCACTGCCGACAGCTGTCGTGCTCCCGGCCGTACCGCTTGCGGACGTCGAGCAGCACGTTGCCGGAGACCGAGCCCGGCCGGTGGCTGGGGTAGGTACGGATGCGTTCCCAGGCGAGGCTCACGATGTCATCGACGGCATCGGAGTCGCGGCCGATCCGTCGGGCGAGGTTGACGAGTCCCCCGAGGAGCTCCTGCAGGAGGGTGCGGGCGGCGAGGTCGTCCGCCGGCGCCAGGATTGCGAGAGCGCGGCGCACGTCGGGTCCGACGTCGGCTCGGTAGCCGAGATCGATGACGTCGGTGAGGTCGGACGCCGGCAGGAGCACGGGGTGCGCCGCTGACCAGCGCATGAGAGCGCGGCGTGCGGCGGGTGAGCCGGCGATCGCCGGCCACTCCTGGTTGAGGGAGTGCAGGATCTGTGCCATCGAGAGCCTCCTGATGTCGTTGGGCACCAGGAGGGTCCGCGTGGCACCTCCCGCTGGACCTCCCGCCCGACCTCCCGCTCGGCAGATTTCTTTGTTCTGAGGTCCTGCCTTGGTTGCACGACCTCCCGCGCGACCTCCCGTTTGGCCGGGCGGAGCGCGTTGTGACGGCGCCCGGGGGCCTACGGCGGCATGGAACGTGATCGAGCGCTGTCCTTCACTCCGGTCGACCACCCCGATGAGCGCGTGCAACGCGTGGGCTTCGATCTCACCGACCCGTATGTCGAGCAGTGCTGGTCGGCTGTCGTCGGGCCCAGCTCGACGCTGTTGCTCCGCCGGTTGCCGACGTTGTGGGTAGCGCACGTACCTGCGCAGATCGGTGCGAGCGACCTCTCCCGCTCCTTGGGCCTTGGCGTGGGCGTCGGCGACCGGAGCCGCCTGGCGAACACCCTGAACCGGCTCGTTCAGTACCGCTTGGCGACGCCTGCGCCGGGCGGTTCCGGCCTCGATGTGTTCCGCAAGGTCGCGCCGCTCAGCGCGCGACAGCTCGCCCGGGTTCCTCAGTGGACTCGGGCCACGCACGAACGGCTGGTCAGCGACCACCTCGCGCAGCTCGGCGAGTCCGGTCTACAGCGGTCGAACGTTGCGACGATGAGCGCTCGGCTGGATCGCCTCCAGCACACCGCGCCTGTCGCTGCAAGCGGCCCCGACGCACGTGGCCAGGCGCTCGGGTGACCCCACTCAGTCGCCGGGACGGCTGCCGCGGAACACCGGCTCCGGCGCTCGCTCAGACCGCTCGGGAAGGACAGGTCCGGCGCGCACACATTGACAGGTTCCCCTCCGGGGAACCTGTTGGACCTCCCGTGGGCGCGAGCCCGTGAAGTTCACCGTCACCCCACTTGGCGGCGGGCGCTCTGACACGGCCCGCGTGGTCGACTCGATCGTCCGCTACCTCCAGCCCCGGCCGAAGGCACCACCACCAGCCGTTGGTGCTTCGCGAGCGCAAGGACCAGAGCGGTACTACGCCGACGGCGGCGACGAGCCCGGTCGCTGGATGGGTCGCACCGCCAGGAGTCTCGGTCTGGTCGGACCGGTCGGTCGTGAGGACTTCGCCACCGTGCTCGGTGGCCGGAGCCCACTCACCGGGGAACGCCTCATTACCGCACAAGGCTCAGCCGGGCGTCGTCCAACACTCGGATCAGGTGCCCACACCCGC
>CAZDAO010000773.1:0-1948 GCA_964503015.1 uncultured Nocardioides sp.
GAGCGTGGACCGCGGGCGGGACGGATGTCAAGTGGTGTGTCGCAGAACTACTGGTGTGACTGGTGTGTCGACAGGCGCGCCTCGATGCCCTCCGGCACCTCCTCGCGGGTCACCGCGAAGATCCGGTGGTCGCGCCAGTCGCCGTCGATGTGCAGGAACCGGGGGGCGTAGCCGACCTGCTGGAGGCCGAGCTTCTCCACCACCCGCAACGAGTTCGTGTTCTCCGGCCGGACGCAGATCTCGATGCGGTGCAGCCCGACCGGTCCCAGGCAGTGGTCGATCACCATCGCGACGGCCCGGGGCGCGACGCCGCGACCGGCCACGGCGGCGTCCACCCAGTAGCCGATTGACGCCCACTGGGCCGACCCGCGGGCGACGTTGCTGACCGTGACCTGCCCGGCGAAGCGTCCCTCGACCTCGATCACGAACGGCAGGGTGAGACCGCGCCCGGCCTGGCGCAGCAGCGCACGCGTCACCAGGCGGTACGACGACGGGCGCGGGGCGGCGCCCGGCGGCACCGTAGCGTCCCACGGCGCCAGCCAGGCCTGGTTGCGGGCGCGGACCGCCTGCCAGTCGTCCGCGTCGGACCGGCGCAGCGACCGGACCACGATGCCGTGCGACTCCAGCCGGGCGGGCCAGCCCGGAGCGGGACTAATGGTCGCTCCCGACGACCTGCTCGACCGCGTGCCGCACGACCGGCTCGAGGACCGCGAGACCGTCCTTGACCCCGCCGCGCGAGCCGGGCAGGTTCACGACGAGGCAGTCCCCGACGACGCCGGCGAGACCACGGGAGAGCATCGCCGTCGGCACGCCCTTGGCCACCCCGGCGGCCCGGATGGCCTCGGCGATGCCGGGCACCTCGCGGTCGAGCAGCGCTGCGGTCGCCTCGGGGGTGCGGTCGGTCGGGGTGAGGCCGGTGCCACCCGTGGTGAGGACCAGGCGCGCGCCCCCGGCCACGGCCGCGGAGATCGCCTCGCGGACCGGGTCGCCGTCGGGCACCACGTCCGGGTCGTCGCACGCGAACCCTTGCGCGCGCAACCAGTCGGCGATGAGCGGCCCGGTCTCGTCGGCGTACACGCGGGCGGACGCGCGGTTGGACGCGACGACCACGGCTGCGCGCAGGCTCATCGCTGCCACTGCCTCATCGTGTCCATGAGCCCGACTTGCCGCCGGTCTTGGTCTCGACCCGGACGTCGGTGATCACCGCGGCCTTGTCGACCGCCTTGACCATGTCGACGACGGTGAGCGCGGCGACCGAGACGGCCGTGAGCGCCTCCATCTCGACCCCGGTGCGGTCGGTGGTGCGGACCGTCGCGGTGATGTCGACCGACTCGTCGGTCACGGCGAGGTCGACGGTCACCCCGGAGATCGCGAGCGGGTGGCACAGCGGGACGAGCGCCGGCGTCTGCTTCGCACCCATGATCCCGGCGATGCGCGCCACCGCGAGCGCGTCGCCCTTGGGGACGCCCTCGCCGCGGAGCAGGTCGACGACCGCGCGGCTGACGAGCACGCGGCCGGTGGCGGTCGCCGTACGGGAGGTGACGTCCTTGTCGGTGACGTCGACCATGCGCGCGGCGCCGGTCTCGTCGACGTGCGTGAGCCGGTCGGGGGCTGCCATCAGAACTCCTCGTCGAGCTTGCGGACCTGGACCATCTCTCCGGCGGTCACCGAGGTGACGTCGGCCGGCACCTCGATGAGGCAGTTGGCGGTGGCGAGGTCGCCGATGAGGTGGGAGCCGTGACCGCCGACGGGCGAGACGAAGGCGCCGCCGCGGTCGGTGTCGTAGAGGCCGCGGACCAGCTGGAGCTTGCCCTCCGGGGAGGAGATGCCGTGGGTCAGCCGGGCCCGCGCGGTCGGCCGGACGTAGGGCAGCTTGCCCATCATCCGGCGGATCGCCGGGAGCACGAACATCTCGAAGGAGACGTAGGAGGAGACCGGGTTGCCCGGC
>CAZDAO010000774.1:0-1939 GCA_964503015.1 uncultured Nocardioides sp.
ATCGTCCAGCAGGCACGCCGTACCTAACGTCCGTGGTCAGTACACCTAGATACCCGGCCAGGCGGGCGGGAGGGCGATCGCTCGGCGGAGGGCCGGCGGGTGACCGGTCGGCTGGGGCCGGCGAGTGGGCACGCCGTCACGTCACGTGGCGTTCACCCGGCGGCCGTTGCGCGCCGGCGACGGGACGCGGCAGCATGGTCGGGCCCTTTGGGGGGAAATAGGGTGAGGGGCTCCCGATGGTATGAGCATCAGGAGCCCCTCGGCTCGACCGGGAAGGTGACGTCCGGTCCACCGGACCGGTCTCCCAGCTCCCACCGACCCCGTCACCAGGCCTGCGCGGCGACCATGTCGCCGTGTGGAGCTGCTCGTCCGATCCGATCCCCGACCCCGCCCGGAGGCGGTCTCGGTAGGGAGAGTTCTATGCCCGCGCGGGCAGCCGCCGCAAGGTCTTGACGGAACAAACTTGCGGTCCCACAGGGTTCCCCACAGAACTCGCGTGACGCTCCACAGGTGTGGCGTCGCCCTCCACAGCACTGGACGCTGCTTGTGGAGGAACCGCCCGGGAGGAAGCTCGCCCGGCCCGTATGGGTACGCCGACGCCGGGGAACCCCCTGAGAAGTCCCTGAGAGTTCGTGTTTCGTGCAACTCCCGCCGGCGCTGGCTCGTCAGTGCAGATGAAGGCACCGCCATCCGATCGGGAACATCGCATCGAACACAGGTGTTGGAACAGGTGTGCGACACGGGGTGACCGCACGAGAGCAGGAGGACGAAGATGAGCACTGCACAGGCCAAGCGCGCCAGCACCACCACTCGCGAGATCGAGGGACGCGACAGCGTCGGTCTCTACCTCGACGAGATCGCCCGCACCCCGCTGCTCGACGCCGAGACCGAGGTCGAGCTCTCCAAGACCATCGAGGCGGGCCTGCTGGCCCAGCACCTGCTCGACACCGGCCGCGTCGGCCGGCGCAAGGGCGGTGCCCCGATGAGCGCCAGCGAGGCCGAGCTCGAGTGGCTCGCCGAGCAGGGTCGCCTCGCCGTCGACCGCTTCATCGAGGCCAACCTGCGCCTCGTCGTGTCGATCGCCCGCAAGTACGGCCGCTCCCAGATGCCGATGCTGGACCTGATCCAGGAGGGCAACACCGGACTGATCCGTGCGGTCGAGAAGTTCGACTACACCAAGGGCTACAAGTTCTCGACGTACGCCACCTGGTGGGTGCGGCAGGCCATCACCCGCGGCATCGCCCAGCAGGCCCGCGTCGTACGCCTCCCCGTGCACGTCGTCGAGGAGCTCAACCAGGTCGGCTCGGCGCGCCGCACGCTCGAGCGGCAGCTCGGCCGCGACCCCGAGCCGCACGAGATCGCCACGGAGCTCGGCATGGACCTCGACCGGGTCCTCGACCTGATGAGCTGGGGTCGCGAGCACGTCTCGCTGGACACCCCGGTCGACGAGGACGGAGACACCTCCCTCGGTGACCTCATGGCCCAGGAGACCGCACCCGGTCCGGACCTCAACGTCCTCGACGCCGCGGCGCGTCAGCGGCTCGACGACCTGGTCGGCATCCTCGACGAGCGGTCCGCCGACATCGTCCGGGCCCGCTACGGCCTGGCCGACGGTCGCCAGCACAAGCTCGCCGACATCGGCGCCCGCCACGGCATCTCGGCCGAGCGCGTCCGCCAGCTCGAGCGCGAGGCTCTGCAGAAGCTCCGCCGCGCCGGCGACCCCGACCTCGCGGCCTGATGGCACGCACCTGGCTGCGTTGTCGGCGCTCGACGACCCGCTCCGCTCAAAGGTCGCCTTCGCTTCTCCGCCTTGCCAGGCACACACCCTCAGGCCGCGACGCGGCCTGAGGTCGCCGCTCCCAGTGATCCCCGGTCAGCCGGGGATCACTGAACTTGTCGGCCCGTGCACGGCCTGACAAGTTCAGCGAGAGCCTGACAA
>CAZDAO010000775.1:0-1931 GCA_964503015.1 uncultured Nocardioides sp.
CGAGGTCGTCGAGGTCGTCGGTGAGGTCGGCGAACGCGCCGGCGGAGGTGAAGGTCGGCGCCTGGGTGTTGCCGATCTCCACGACGTCGGGCGTCTCGGACTCGCTCGAGAGGGACGTGGTCAGCTTCTCGACCAGGCCGTCCCACTCCTGCTGCTCGATCGTCAGCGTGGAGCCGGGGTTCTGCTCCTCGAAGGTCTTCTTCAGCCAGTCACGGGCCTCCTGCGGAGTGTCCGTGCCGTTGAGCCAGACGCGGATGTCGGCGGACTCGGCGCCGCCGTCGTCGCTCGACGTGCTGTCGTCGTCGCTCCCGCACGCGGCGAGCGTCGTCAGCGCGAGAGCTGCGACCGCCACCCCGGTCAGTGACTTCTTGATGCGCACCACAGTGTTCCTCTCATCGGTGTACCTCGTGCGGGTACCTGTTGGGGTAGCGGGGCTCACGAGACGCCCAGCTCGCCGGCGAGGACGAGGACGGCCGCGCCAACGACCACGACGTCCTCACCGAGCTTGGAGGTGCGGACGGTGAGGCCGGCCGAGCTGACCGGCATCGTCCGTTCGCGGATGGTCCGGTCCGCCGCGTCGAGCAGCGGGCCGCCGAGAAGCTCAGCGGGACCGCTGAGCACGATCTCGTGGAGGTTGAGGGCGGCGACGATGGGCGCCAGCACCTCCCCCAGCCGGGTGCCGACCTCGGCGAGCGCCGCCGGCCCGTCGACCCCCTCCTCGGCCGTACGACGACGCAGCCGCGGCGCCGAGAGCACGGTCTCCAGGCAGCCGGTGCGCGAGCAGGCGCACCGTTCGCCGTCGGGGTCGACCACGACGTGCCCGATCTCGCCGGAGGCGCCGAGGTGTCCGTGCAGCAAGGAGCCGCCGAGCACCAGGCCGGCGCCGACACCGGTGCCGACCCGGATCACCATGAGGCCGCCGTCGCCGGACTCACCGAAGGTGTGTTCGCCGAGGACCGCGGTGTTGGCGTCGTTGGCGACGAAGACCGGGACGTCGAAGACCTCGCCCAGCCGGGCCGCGAGAGGGGTGTCGCTCCACGCGAGGTTGGGCGCGTCGATCACGGTGCCGGCGGTGTCCACCACGCCGGGGCTGCCGACGCCGATGCCGAGCACCGGTCGATCGGTCATCTCCATCAGCTCCGCGGCGAGCTGCTGGACGAGCTCGACGGCCTGCTCGCCCTCCGCTCCGTCCACGTGCACCTCGTGGCGCGACAGGACGGTGCCGGCGAGGTTCACGACCGCCCCCGACATCGAGTCGGTCTCGGAGAGGTCGAGGGCGATGATGTGGTGGGAGTCCGCGGCCAGCCCGACGAGCGTGGGGGGCTTGCCCACCCGGCTCTCGACCGGCGCACCGAGCTCGGCGACGAAGCCCTCGGCGAGCATCTCCCCGACCAGGTCGGAGACCGTCACCCGGGTCAGCCCGCTCGCGCGGGCGAGGTCGGCGCGGCTGGCCGGGCCCTCCCGGAAGAGCTGCTGGAGGAGCAGGGAGCGGTGGTGGCGGCGGGCGTCCTCCTGGAGGAGCTTGCCCTGCGGGCGGAGTGGGCGGCCGACGGGTGTGTGCGGGGTCACATTAGTTAGTTCACCGCACTTACTTATCCCCCGTCAAGGGCTCCCGGTCAGATTCCCGGGGTGGATCAGTCCAGCAGCGCGGCGGTGTTGGCCCAGCAGACCGCACGCAGCCACTCCTCCCCCAGGTCCAGCCGCGCGAGCGCCTCCAACTGGACGGCGTAGGGGTAGGGGATGTTCGGGAAGTCGCTGCCGAGGTGCACCCTGCCGGCCAGGCCGAGGTCACGAAGGCGCGGCAGCAACGCGTCGGGGTAGCTGCCGCCCATCTCCTCGAAGAACGGCGTGAACGCCATCGTCGTGTCGAGCGCCACCCGCTCGTGGGTCTCGGCGAGCGCGAGGAAGTCGGCGTACTCCGGCGCGCCCGC
>CAZDAO010000776.1:0-1927 GCA_964503015.1 uncultured Nocardioides sp.
CCTCGCCGGGCGGCATGCCGAGCGCGGCGCCGACGTCGCGCACCGCGTGGCGGACGCGGTAGGTGTCCATCATCGACACGCACGCGCACCGCTCGCCGCCGTAGCGGTCGAGGATCGCGCGGTAGACGTCCTCGCGGCGGGCGGACTCGACGTCGACGTCGATGTCGGGCAGCGACGCCCTCCGGGTGGACAGGAAGCGTTCCATGAGCAGCCCGTGGCGGATCGGGTCGACGCCCGAGATGCCGAGGAGGTAGTTGACCAGGCTGCCCGCACCCGAGCCCCTCGCCGCGCGGCGCACGCCCATCTCGCCGATGAGGCCGGTGACGTCGGCAACGGTGAGGAAGTACGACGCGTAGCCGAGGACGCGGATCGTCTCGAGCTCGTCGTCGAGCCGCTTCCAGATCCGCATCCGGGGGGCGGAGCCGTAGCGCCCACCGATGGCCGCCTCGCACCGGAGCCGCAGAGCGACGTCGGCGGACGCAGCGCCCGTGTCGGACAGCTCGAGCTCGGGGAAGTGCACCTCGCCGATGCCCAGGTCGGCGCGGGGGTCGAGCGCGCACCGGTCGGCCACGGCCCTGGTGCGGGCGAGCAGCCGGCGGGCCTCGACCTCGCTGTCCCCGAGCCCGGCGAGGCGACAGACCTCCTCGGCCACCTCGTGCATCTGCTTGCCCGACTTGAGGAAGCCCTCCGCGTTGCCCCGGCTCGTGCCGGGACCGACGTCGCGCAGGCTGGCCGACCCGAGCGGGACGAGCCGTCTCGCGGCGTCGAGGACGTCGATGGTGGGGGCGTCGAGCCGGTCGGCGTAGCGCACGGCGTTGGTCAGCACCGTCGTGAGCCCGGCGGTGCGGGCGATGCGGGCCATCCGGGCGGCGTGCGGGGAGCTGCCCGGGCCCCAGTCGCCACCACGGCCGCCGAGACGGTGCGACACCAGCTCGACGACGAGGTGGGTGCGGGGCACCAGCTCCAGCCACCGACGGATCGCAGCCAGGCCGAGGTCGTCGCGGCGTCGGGTGGCGGCGGCGCCGAGCTCCGAGCCGGGCCCGAGCAGCACCACCACGTCGCCACCACCCAGGTGGGGCGCCAGGACGTCGAAGGAGGCCACCGGGCGGCCCCGCTCCCCCGACAGGTGCACCGCGGACACCATCCGGCACAGCGCCGCCCAGCCGGACCGGCCGATGGCGAGGAACGTCACCCGGCCGCTGCCGCCCTGCTGCAGGGAGCGGTCGCGGACCGCCCCGCCACGCACCGGCGTGCGGACCGGACGGACGACGCTCGGACGCCCGGCCTCGGGATCGATCGCGAGCTCGACGCCCAGCACGGGTCTGATCCCGGCCCGCCGGGCGGCCTGGACGAACTTCACCGCGCCGTAGGTGCCGTCGCGGTCGGTGAGGGCGAGGGTGTCCATCTCATGGTCGGCGGCCCGCTCCACGAGCAGGTGCGGGTGGGAGGCGCCGTATTGCAGGGAGTAGCCGGAGGCGACGTGGAGGTGGACGAACGGGTCGGGCGACACCCCACTCCTCAGGCCACGCTGGTGTGGGGCACCAGGCCGAGCGCCTGCTCGACCACGGCCAGGAACCGGTCGGCGTCGCGCACGAGGTCGTCGGCCTCCCGCTCGGTGACCGCGCGGGTGGAGCCGGCCTCGGCCGCGGCGCGCTTGGAGGCTCCGGCGGCGAAGAAGCTGGCCCACTCGGACAGCTCGGGCGCGACCTCGGCGAGCAGCACCCACGCGTTCTTCTGGCGCCTGGCCCGCGGTGCGGGCCGGGCTCGCGCGGCGAGCAAGGCGGCTGCGGCGCAGAGGGCGGCGACGTGGGCGCAGGCATAGCGGGTGGGCACGTCGCGGGCGGTGATCGACTCGCGCAGCGAGGTCGCGGAGCGCTCGAGGTAGGAGTGGGCGGTGGCCGGCAGCATGTGGGGACCCATCGTCGGC
>CAZDAO010000777.1:0-1925 GCA_964503015.1 uncultured Nocardioides sp.
GTGGTGCCCTCACGCAGTCGGCCGCTCTTGACCCAGAAGCGCCACATGCCGTCGACCAGGGACAGCCCTTCCTCGTCGCGATGGTGTTCCACCGACCAGTGCAGAGCGGCGCACAGGTTCCCGTGCTCCCGCTCCAGCCGATCGATCGAAGCGCGTCCTTCCATTCTCTGCAGCTGCCACCCAGCGCGATGTGCGAGATCGGCGAAGTGGCGTGCGTGCCCTTCGCGAACCGCATCGCGAGCGACGTCGCGGGCGAAGCGGTCGCCGGCGTACTCCCGGACGGTCTCCAGCATGGAGAGGCGGCGGCTGCCACGACTGGTCTCGCCAGTCCGGACCAGGCTCTTGTCGACCAGGGACGTGAGCACGTCCAACACGCTTGCTCCGAAGTCGCCATCGGGGTCGCAGACGGCCTCGACCGCCTCCACGTCACAACCGTCGACGAAGACCGCAAGACGCGCGAACAGGCGCTGCTCATCATGATCGAGCAGGTCGTAGCTCCAGTCGATCGCTCCGCGCAGCGTCTTCTGGCGGGCAGGTACCCCGCGAGGTCCGCTGCTGAGGACGTCCAGGCGTCTGGCCAACCGAGGGAGCATCTCCTCGGGCGTGAGCACCCGAGTACGCGCTGCTGCCAGCTCGATCGCCAACGGCAGTCCATCCAACCGACTGCATATCTGCGCCACCGCAGGGGCGTTCTCGTTGGTGACGCTGAAGCCTCGGCGGGCTGACTGAGCTCGCTCCACGAACAGCCTGACTGCCTCGTACTGAGAAAGAGCTTCGGCATCACCCTGGGCGATCGCCTGCTCACCGGGGACAGCCAGAGGCGAGACGGGATACGACTGTTCGCCCGGCAGGCGTAGCGATTCGCGGCTGGTGACCAGCACACAGAGCTCGGGGCACGTCGACAAGAGATTCGCCACTTCTGGAGCCGCTGCGATCACCTGCTCGAAGTTGTCGAGGACGAGCAGTACGCGCCGGCCGGCCAGCAGCTCCCGCAGCGCCTGAGGCGCGGTGCGCCCGCTTCCCTCCTTCGCTCCCAATGTCTGCGCAATCGTCGGGACGACGATCTCCGCGTCGGTCACGGAAGCCAAGGAGACCAGGTAGACGCCGCCAGCGAAGTCCTCCACGGCGTCCGCGGCCACCTGCAGGGCGAGGCGGGTCTTTCCGGTGCCGCCAGGGCCGGTCAGCGTGACTAGTCGACTCCGCTGGCCGCTCAGCAGGTCCGTGATCTCAGCGATCTCCGTCGTTCGGCCCAGCAGCGAGGTCGGCTGCACCTCGAGGTTGGTGCGAGGACGCTCCCTCGCCGCCTCCTGCACGTGGCGCTTGATGCCGTCTGCAGCGGCCTGGTACTGCGAGGCCGCGCGCATCAAGGCAGGATCGTCCGCCAGGATCGCGGCCTGCAGCGCCTGTAGACCGGGCCCCGGGTCCAGCCCGAGCTCCTCCCGCATGAGGGCATGGACCTCGTTGTAGAGCTCGAGGGCGTCGACCGCTCGTCCCTGTCGGTACAGGCCCGTCATCACGGCTGCCCGTAGTTGTTCGCGGAACGGGAACTCGTGCAGCAACGGCGTGACGTCGGCGACCACGCGATCGGGTTGACCACACGCCAGCAACGCCTCGGCGAGGTGCTGCGCCGCGGTGGCGCGCAGGTCGTTCAGCTGAGCGGCGGCGACTCGAGCGAACTCGTAGTCCTGCAGGTCTGACAACGCATCGCCGCGCCACCAGGCAAGGGCTTCGTCGAGCATCGTGACCGAGTCGTCGGCGCGCCCGGCCGTGAGCAGCTCCCCAGCCCTACGGACCAGGGGCTCCACCTCGTGTACGTCGACCGAGCACACGTCGGACGCCATTCGGTAGCCGGCGCCGCTGAACACGATCGCCTCCGGACCCAGTCGCCTCCGAAGGTGAGAGATGTACACCTGCAACGCATTGGT
>CAZDAO010000778.1:0-1925 GCA_964503015.1 uncultured Nocardioides sp.
AAGTGGCCCTTCAAGCGCTTCCTCTCCAAGGTCGAGCGCGGGCAGACGTGGTTCTTCAACGCGATGGACCTGCCGCGGGTCCTGTCGCAGTGGGGCGCGAAGCTCCCGCCGGAGCGCGTGCACGTCGTCACCGTCCCGCACGACCGCGGCCCCAACGGCGACGAGCTGTGGCTGCGCTTCTGCCGCGCCTTCGGCATCGACCCCGACTGGGCGCCGCTCGACTCCGAGCGCGACAACCGCTCCCTCGGCATCGCCGAGACCTCGCTGCTGCGCAAGCTCAACCGGCGCCTCGAGCTCGGCGTGCGCCGTGAGCCGGTCTACGACAACCTGATCCGCGAGCAGCTCGCCCAGGAGGTCCTGGTGTCCCGCGAGGCGATCCCGGTCCGGCTGCCGCCCGACCGCTACGACTTCGCCGAGCAGCAGGCCGAGCTCTGGATCGAGTGGATCAGGGGCAGCGGCGTCGACGTCGTCGGCGACGTGGAGGACCTCCGGCCCCGCCGGCCCGCCGAGGGCACGACGTGGCGCGACCCCGACAAGGTGCGCGCCAAGCTCGAGCTCGGTGCCGCCCTCGACGCGCTGACCGTGATGACGCAGGAGGCCGCCAGCCGCGCCTCGTCCGAGACCTTCAGCGGTCGCCTGCGCGACACCGCCCGCCGGCTGCGCGACCGTTGAGCGACCGCGCGCAGAGCTGGGTCGACCACCTCCGCCGGGGCGGTACGACGCCGTGGCTCGCGTGGCGCCCCGACGTGCCGCCGGACGGCGTACCCGATGCCGTGCTGCCGGGCGCGCAGCAGCTCGAGCTGCTGCGCCGGATCAACCTCGCCCGCGCGTCGAGGGCGCAGCCCCGCGGCGAGGACGATCGCGCGGGCACGCGACTCGCCGACCGGGTCCTCGCCGCCCCGGCGGCCGGCCGGGGCAAGGCCGACCTGCCGCTCGTCGGGCTGGCCGCCCCGGGCTTCGGGCCGCAACCGGTCGACCCCGCGACGGTGAGCGCCCACGAGCTGCTCCGGGTCGCGAGCGTGCTGCTCGCCGACGACCTGGTCGCGCTCGGTCCCGACCCGGCCCGCACCCGGGTGCCGCGACCGTGGCGGCTGCGCTACCGGCTCGTCGGCGACCCGGTCCTCGTCACCGGGTGGCGCGAGGACCTCGCCGCGCGCGGGCGTCCCGAGGGTGGGCCCCGGCCCTTCCTGGTCGCCGTCGGTCGTCCCCTCGACGAGCTCCTGTCGCACACCTGGACGCAACGGTGCTTCGAGACCGGGAGCACCCCGTGGGCGGAGTGGCTGCGGTTCTGGCGCGAGCGCGACCAGCTGCCCGCCCGGGCCGACCTCCCCGCCTCGATCCGGCGGTGGAACCCGCGTCGCCCGTTCGTCCGGGTCGTGACCGACCTGGACCGCCTGCCCCGCCAGGTCGGCGTACGCCGTCTGCCGCAGGTGCGGGTGCCCGGCGCCGACCAGGCCGAGCTGGCCCGTCGCATCGCCGCCGTCGTCGGTCTCCGCGTCCCTGCCGCGGATCGGCCGGCCCTGATGCGCACCCTCCAGCGACGGATCCCCGACACGGGCACGGCACCCGCCGTCGTGCCGGCGCGGGAGCAGGACTGGGTCGCCGCCGCCGCGGCCCGCATGGCGCGCGACGTGCGTCGTGCTGGCTACCCTGTCGTCGGCGACCTGGCCGACCTCGCCCCGCGCACCGAGCCGCCGGCCGCGAACGCCGCGGACCAGCAGGTGCTGGACCTGGCCATCCGCATGGTCGTGGACCCGGGCTGGCGGGCCGGGCGGCAGGACGAGAGGAGCGTGGAGCGGTGAGCAGGCGAGTGCTGCTGCACGTGGGCTGCCCCAAGACCGGCACGTCCTACCTCCAGGACGTGCTGTTCCGCAACCGGGAGACGCTGCGCGAGCACGACATCCTCTACCCCGCCGACCGCTTCG
>CAZDAO010000779.1:0-1924 GCA_964503015.1 uncultured Nocardioides sp.
TGGACATGAGGGCGGAGTAGTCGGTGGCGATGTCGTCACCGATGAACTCGGCCATGTTCACGAAGCCCATGACCCGGTTGTAGAAGCCGACCCACTCGTCCATCTTGCCGAGCTCGACGTTGCCGACGATGTGGTCGAGCGCCTGGAAGAGGCGCTTGGGCTGGTCGTCCTTCTTGCGCCAGCGCGGCTCCACCGCGACGTAGCCGGGGAGGTAGGGGCCGGCGTAGGTCTGGCCGTCGACGGTGCGCTGGACGAGCGTGTGCCGGGTCTCGCCGTAGGTCGCGATCGCGGCGATGCGGACCGAGCCGTGCTCGTCGCTGATCGTCTCGGGCTCGCGCACGACGGTCGCTCCGGCCGACACGGCCTGGCGGATGCACTGGTCGACGTCGGGCACCTCGAGGGCGATGTCGACGACGCCGTCGCCGTGCTTGGCGTGGTGGGCGATCAGGTCGCTGTCGGGCGAGACGGCGCCGCTGAGCACGAACTTGATCGAGCCGGACTTGAGCACGAACGACTTGTGGTCGCGGTTGCCGTTCTCCGGTCCGGAGTAGGCGATGAGGTCCATGCCCCACGCCGAGGCGTAGTAGTGGGCGGCCTGGGTCGCGTTGCCGACCACGAAGCAGATGGCGTCCCAGCCGGTCACCGGGAACGGGTCGGACTCGGCGTCGTACTCCACGAGGCCGACGAGCTGCCGCAGCTGCTCGAGGGACAGGTCGGCCTTCATCTCGTCCACGGTCAGGGCGCCACCGGTCGAGGCGATGTCAGTCGTCGTCATGCGGCCAACCCTCCCAACGCCTCGCAACGTGTGCAACAGTACGACGAAACATTGGGCACATTGCACAGTCGCGAGGTTCAGATGGACGAGATCGACAGCAGAGTGATCGAACTCTTCGCCTCCGAGCCGCGCCTCGGGGTGCTCGAGGCGAGCCGGCGCCTCGGCATCGCCCGCGGGACGGTCCAGGCCCGGCTCGACAAGCTCACCGCGGCCGGGGTGATCACCGGCTGGGGTCCGGACCTCTCCCCCGAGGCGATCGGCTACCCGGTGATGGCGTTCCTGACCCTGGAGATCCGGCAGGGCGCGGGGCACGACGCCGTCGCGCGGCACCTCGCCGAGATCCCCGAGGTGCTCGAGGCCTACACGATCACCGGCGCCGGCGACATGTGGGCGCGGGTGGTGGCGCGATCGAACGCCGACCTCCAGCGCGTCATCGACCTGGTCCTCACCGAGCCCGGGATCGACCGCTCGACCACGGTCATCGCGCTCGCGACGCAGATCCCCTACCGGGTGGTGCCGCTCGCGACCGCGGTCAGTCCCCCACCCGCATGATCAGGCAGGTCGATGTCGCGTGGGCCACCAGCCTGCCCGCACCGTCGGTGAGCTGCGCCTGGGCGAGGGCCGTGCGCCGTCCGCGCTGGATCACCGTGCCCTCGCAGGACAGCAGCCCGGAGTCGACCGTCACCGGCCGGAGGAACTTCACCGTCAGGTCGACCGACGTGTAGGTCTCGCCCACCGCCAGCGTGGTGTGCACCGCGCACGCCGCCGCGGTGTCGAGGAGGGTCGAGATGACGCCGCCGTGACCGACAACTGCACGGTCGGCCGCGCCATGGAGGTGCTGGGCGAGCGCTGGACCTTCGTGGTGCTGCGCGAGGTGTTCAACGGCGTACGACGCTTCGACGACATGCGGCGCCACGCCGGCATCCCCCGTCAGGTGCTCACCAACCGGCTCGCGCTCCTCGTCGACGCCGGGATCCTGCGCCGCGAGCCCTACCGTGAGCCGGGCCAGCGCGAGCGGCACGAGTACCGCCCGACCGACAAGGGCTTCGACCTCTACCCCGTCCTGGTCGCGGTGCGCGCCTGGGGCGACCGCTACCTCGCCGACCCCGAGGGCTCCCCCGTCGAGTTCGAGCACGTCGGCTGCGGCGC
>CAZDAO010000780.1:0-1921 GCA_964503015.1 uncultured Nocardioides sp.
TCCTGCATGACTGAGAACCCCAGCACCCAGGCCCCGGACGCCGGTCCGACGACAGCGAGCACCGATGCGCGTGCCGTCGTCGTACCCGAGCGCCCGGCGCTCGAGGGTCTGGAGGACAAGTGGTCCCGCGCGTGGGCCGAGAACGACACCTACGCCTTCGACCGCACCCAGCCGCGCGCGAACGTCTACTCCATCGACACCCCGCCGCCGACCGTCAGCGGGTCGCTGCACGTCGGCCACGTCTACTCCTACAGCCACACCGACCTGATCGCGCGCTACCAGCGCATGCAGGGCAAGGCGGTCTTCTACCCCATCGGGTGGGACGACAACGGGCTGCCGACCGAGCGGCGGGTGCAGAACTACTTCGGCGTCCGCTGCGACCCGAGCCTGCCCTACGACCCCGACTTCACGCCGCCGGAGAAGCCGGACCCCAAGCGCCAGGTGTCGATCAGCCGGCCCAACTTCATCGAGCTGTGCGAGCAGCTCGTCGTCGAGGACGAGAAGGCGTTCGAGGCACTCTGGCGCCAGCTGGGTCTGTCGGTCCAGTGGAACCCGACCTACACCACCATCGGCGACCACTCCCGCACCGTCAGCCAGCGCGCGTTCCTCCGCAACTACGCCCGCGGCGAGGCCTACCTCTCCGAGGCCCCGACCCTCTGGGACGTCACGTTCCAGACCGCCGTGGCGCAGGCCGAGCTCGAGGCCCGCGACTACCCCGGCCACTACCACCGTGTCGCCTTCCACAAGCCCGACGGCAGCCCGATCCACATCGAGACGACCCGGCCCGAGCTCATCCCGAGCGTGGTCGCGCTCATCGCGCACCCCGACGACGAGCGCTACCAGGACGTCTTCGGCACGACCGTCACCTCGCCGGTCTTCGGCGTCGAGATCCCGGTGCTGGCCCACCCCGCTGCCGAGCCCGACAAGGGCGCCGGCATCGCGATGTGCTGCACCTTCGGCGACCTCACCGACGTGATGTGGTGGCGCGAGCTCGACCTCCCGGTCCGCACGGTGGTCGGTCGCGACGGCCGCCTCACCCGCGAGACCCCCGAGTGGCTCGCCCCCGCCGCGGCGGCGTACGAGCAGCTCGCCGGCAAGACCACCTTCAGCGCCCGCGAGGCGATGGTCGGCCTGCTGCGCGAGTCGGGCGACCTCGACGGCGAGCCCAAGGCGACGCAGCGGATGGCGAACTTCTACGAGAAGGGCGACAAGCCGCTCGAGATCATCGCCACCCGCCAGTGGTACATCAAGAACGGCGGCCGCGACGCGGCGCTGCGCAAGGAGCTGCTCGTCCGCGGCGAGGAGATCACCTGGATCCCCGCCCACATGAAGCACCGCTACGACAACTGGGTCGGCGGCCTCAACGGCGACTGGCTGATCTCCCGCCAGCGGTTCTTCGGCATCCCGTTCCCGGTCTGGTACCCGCTCGACGCCGACGGCGAGCCCGACCACGACCACCCGCTCCTGCCCTCCGAGGACCAGCTGCCGATCGACCCGTCGACGCAGGCGCCGCAGGGCTACACCGAGGACCAGCGCGGGAAGCCCGGCGGTTTCATCGGCGACCCCGACGTGATGGACACCTGGGCGACCTCCTCGCTCACCCCGCAGATCGCGGGCATGTGGGAGGTCGACGACGACCTGTTCCAGCGGGTCTTCCCCTACGACCTCGCCACCCAGGCGCACGACATCATCCGCACCTGGCTGTTCTCACGCGTGGTCCGCTCGGACTACGAGTTCCAGGCCGTGCCGTGGTCGCACGCGATGATCTCGGGCTTCATCGTCGACCCGGACCGCAAGAAGATGTCGAAGTCCAAGGGCAACGTCGTGGTCCCGACCGACATCCTCGACACCTACGGCGCCGACGCCGTCCGCTGGCGCGCCGCGATCGGCCGCCCCGGCCTCGACTCCCCCTTCGACGAGT
>CAZDAO010000781.1:0-1920 GCA_964503015.1 uncultured Nocardioides sp.
CCAACGACGTCGACTTCCGCGCCCGTCCGCACACCGCGGAGGAGGCGAGCTTCCTGGCCGCGCACGTCGCGCTGTCCGGCGACGTGACCTACGCCGACCTCGAGGCCGCCCCGGTCGTGGTCCTCCTCGGGCTCGAGCCCGAGGACGAGGCCGCGACGATCTTCCTGCGCCTGCGCAAGGCCGCGCGCCGCGGCCGGACGCAGGTCGTGTCGGTCGCGCCCTACACCTCGCGCGGCCTGCGCAAGATGAACGGCCGCCTGGTCCCCGCCGCTCCCGGCGGCGAGGTCGAGGCCATCGGGTCGCTGAAGGACGCCGAGCACGGCGTCACCAAGGACGCCGTCATCCTGGTGGGGGAGCGGTTGGCCGCGACCCACGGCGCCCTCGCCGCCGCCGCCGACCTGGCCGCGACCACGGGCGCCCGCCTGGCGTGGGTGCCGCGGCGTGCCGGCGACCGCGGCGCCGTCGAGGTGGGCGCGCTGCCCAACCTCCTTCCCGGTGGTCGTCCGGTCTCCGACGCCGCGGCGCGGGTCGACGTCGCCGCCGCGTGGGGCGTGGAGTCCCTGCCCGCGAAGGTCGGTCGTGACGGCAACGCCGTCGTCGCCGCGCTCGCCAAGGGCGACCTCGGCGGTCTCGTGGTCGGCGGTGTCGACCTCGGCGGCACCGGCGACCCCGCGGCGTTCCGCGCTGCGCTCGACGCGGCCGGCTTCGTGGTGAGCCTCGAGCTCCGCGAGACCGACGTGACCCGGGTGGCCGACGTGGTGCTGCCCGTCGCCCCGGTCACCGACAGGGCCGGCACGTTCGTGACCTGGGACGCGCGTCCGCGGTCCTTCGACGCCGTCTTCACCAACCCCTCGTCGCTGCCCGACCTCCGGGTCCTCGCCGGCATCGCCGAGGAGCTCGGCCGTCCGCTGGGCTTCCGCACCGTCACCGAGGTGCGCGCCGAGATGGAGGCCCTCGGTCCGTGGGACGGCGCCCGTCCGCCGCTCGACGCCGGCAAGGCACCGCGCCCGCCGAAGGCCCGCAGCGCAGCCAAGGGGACCAGCATGGCGCTGGCGACCTGGAAGCAGCTGATCGACCTCGGTGCGATGCAGGACGGCGAGGAGCACCTGCGTGCCACCGCCCGCCGCCCGGTCGCCCGCCTCAGCCAGGCGTCGTACGACGCCCTGTTCGGGATGGCCGACGGTGACGCCGTGGCCACTCTCACCGGCGACCGCGGCAGCGTCACGCTGCCCGTCGAGGTCGCCGACCTGCCCGACGACGTGGTCTGGGTCCCGGCCCGGTCCTTCGGTCGTGGTGTCCTGGCCGAGCTCGCCTCACCCGGCAGCCCGGTGACCGTGAAGGGAGCCAGCTGATGCGCATCCTCGCCGCCGACCTGCCCGACCCGGGGCTCGCGGCCTTCGGCCAGGACCCGTGGTGGGTGATCGCGCTCAAGGCGCTGTTCATCTTTGTGATCCTGGTCCTGCTGACGCTCTTCAACATCTGGTTCGAGCGTCGCGTCGTGGCCCGCATGCAGCACCGCGTCGGCCCCAACGTGCACGGCCCCTTCGGCCTGCTGCAGTCGCTGGCCGACGGCGTGAAGCTGGCGCTGAAGGAGGACATCATCCCCAAGGCGGCCGACAAGGTCGTCTTCCTGATCGCGCCGGTCATCGCGACGGTGCCCGCCTTCATCACGTGGGCGGTGATCCCGTTCGGGCCCGAGGTCAACTTCTTCGGCCACCGCACCCCGCTCCAGCTGACCGACATGCCGGTGGCGGTGCTGTTCGTGCTCGCCATCGCCTCGATCGGCATCTACGGCATCGTGCTGGGCGGGTGGTCCTCCGGGTCGACGTACTCCCTGCTCGGCGGGCTGCGCTCCAGCGCGCAGATGATCTCCTACGAGGTCGCGATGGGGCTCGCGCTCGTCGCGGTCTTCCTCTATGC
>CAZDAO010000782.1:0-1919 GCA_964503015.1 uncultured Nocardioides sp.
CACGACCCCGCCCGGGGCGATGTGCAGGTCCATCAGGCCGGGCCCGCCGGCGCCGCCCGCCAGCGACACCGTAACCCAACGCAGGACATCGTCAATCACTGAGTCGCTGAGCGCAACGTCGAGACTGCTGTGCGCAGCGCCAGACAGATCGTCGCGAGCCCACTCACCTGCCGCGAGCATGGCCTGCAGCCGCAGCGCGGCGGCCGCGACCCGGGGGCTGTTTGTTTTCGTCAAGGCTCGTCCGAATTGGTTGTAGTGGAAGGCCACCATGCCGCAGATCGCCTCGGCCGGTCGACGATCGAAACTGCCCAGAATGTTCACTGCTGCGTCGTAGCGCGATTGATAGGCCTGATGCGCCTCCGCGCCAGTGGTGTTGGATTCTGTCAGCCCTTCTCTGACGAGGACGCCATAGAGGTAGTTCGAGAGTCCACTGGTGTAGCGACTCGCGCTCCCGAACGGCTTCGCCCGCATTATGAAGTCGTCAATCGCGCGGGTACTCAATTCCCTCGAGTCAATGAGCCGTTCGAGTGCGAGGTCGACGCCCTCAAGGTCCTCGTCCTCGGCCCGCGCAAATTCAAACTGGTACACCTGACTCACAGCGGCGCTGTCGACACGGACGTCAACTACGCCGGCTCGATAGCCCGACAGCTCAAGCGGGGCGTCACCCGGTGAAACGGCGCGATCGTTGATCGTCACGTGACGTGCATTCTCGAACACCCAGTCTCCCGGGCTTGTGTCCCTAGTCACGTGGAGCCGACCACGGCCGCACTCCCGTCCTTGAAAGATCAGCAGTGGGCGCGGCGTCGCGTGTCCCTCGAACTGATGCACTCGCAGGTCCTGGTCACTGGCAAATTTCGCGCCACAGCTGCGGCAGTCAAACGACGGCGCAGGCCGGACATACTTGGGCCGGTCGCCCGTGGGTTCGTGGAACTCGATGTACCCCGTGTGCCAGAACCCCAAAGCATCCCCCTCGACCTCGCCCTGCGCCAGGATGGTGCCGCTGAATCTCCGTCCGCGGGGCATTCCCTCCCAATCTAGTTCCGAGACCGGAGCTCGGCGAGCGCATTCGAAGCGAGTCTGTTATCAACGTGTTAACTCGCTGATATGATGCTGATATCAAAGGAGGATTCGTCATGAAGCCAGAGCTCGCCGCAATCACTGTCAAGATCCCTGCTGGCACCGAGGGAGCGTTCAAGAAGCTCGTCGCCGCATGGGTGGAAGGCATCATCGGGAGTCGAGATGCGGACAGCCCCGCCGCCGCGCCACTCACGGACACCGATGACCTGCTCCCCCGCGCTGTTGACTTCTGGCGTAGCCTCTCTGGGACGGAGCGGGCAATCTTCGGGTTGTGGGTGGACATCGCTCCGGACTTGGTAGCTGCGGACAAGATGGCTGAGCAACTCAGTCTCAAGAGCACGAACAGCATTCGTGGCCACATCCGGCGATTCGCCGAGAAGGCAACCGAGGCAGGATTTCAGGCTGGCTGGCAGAGCCACGAGCGAGACGCTCTTTCCGGACAGCCGCTCTATGGACTGCGGGACTTCGGCACCGGAGAATTCGGATACGACCGCCTGTCTCTGGGGGCGACTGAGTACGCCGCACTGCTTGCTCGAGCACGAGCCATCGTCGAGCAGGAGTGACCACCCACGCCCGGTTCCGCCGTGGGTACCCGCATCTTCTCCGTGCGGCGGACACTCGAGCGAGCTGAACCACTTCGCCGGCGATTGCCGGGCGAACCGATACGTGAGGCGTTCTATTGGGCGAGACCCTGCCGCGAGACGAGCTGTGTCACCCAGGTCCTGAGACGTCATCACACAGGGGACAAGTTCGGCGACTTTACGCAATCCTTACGCAAATCGCGATTCTATGAGAAACCTATGGCCCGCGATCCCAGTGTTTTCAAGGGATTGCGGGCCAGG
>CAZDAO010000783.1:0-1914 GCA_964503015.1 uncultured Nocardioides sp.
GGTGCCGGCCTTCTCCGGTGGGATCGTCGGCTCGGCGTACGACGACGTGCAGACGGGGACCGACGGCCCGGACCGCATCGACGGCGGAGCGGGCGACGACCGCATCCTCGCACTCGGCGGCAACGACGAGCTGGAGCCCGGCCGGGGCGACGACGTCGCGCGCGGCGGGGACGGTGACGACTTCATCATGTCGCCGGACAAGGGCCGTGACCGGCTCTACGGCGACGGCGGCGACGACGGCGTGGAGGGCTACGGACGGGGGACCGCCATCGGCGGCGGTGACGGCGACGACTTCCTCTTCGCCCGCCTCGGCGCCACGGTGCACGGCGGACGGGGCAACGACGAGATCGAGGCGGACCTCAGCCGCAGGGCCCGGATCGAGGTGGACGCCGGCGGCGGCCGACGCGACGTCGTCCGGCTGCGGGCGCCGAAGTCGGACTTCCCGCGGGGCTCGAGGTACGTCGTCGACGTGCCGCGCAAGCGGGTGACGGTCGGCGGTGCCATGCGTGCGCGCTACGAGGGCGTCGAGGACCTCAGGTTCTCCGGGCGCCCCGGCCACCTGACCTACCTGGGTCGCGGCGGGCGCGACCGCCTGTCGGTGACCGGCGGCATGCAGGTCAAGGCGTACGGCCGCCGCGGGGCCGACATCCTCGTGGGCGGTGCGCGCAACGACCTCCTCGACGGTGGCCCGGGTCGCGACCAGCTCGTCGGTGGTGCGGGGCGCGACCGGTGTCTCAACGGCGAGCAGCTGCGGCAGTGCGAGGTGCGCCGCTGAGGCGGGACCGCCGGGATCGAGGTTGCGATCCATGGCTGTTGCTGCGGTTCCCTCGTCGCTAGCCTCGCAAGATGACCGCGGAGGATGTGCTCCCGTTCCCTGCTGACGCGTTCCAGCGGGTCCTGTGCGTCGTCGCCCATCCCGACGACGTCGAATACGGCACCTCCTCGGCCGTCGCGGCGTGGACGAGTCGAGGTGTCGAGGTCGCCTACCTCCTGCTGACCAAGGGTGAGGCCGGCATGGACGCCCGCGCACCCGACCAGACCGCCGAGCTGCGCGTGCGCGAGCAGGTGGCCGGCTCGAGTGTCGTCGGGGTCTCCCAGGTCGACTTCCTGGACCACCCGGACGGCGTCCTGGTCTACTCGCTGGAGCTGCGTCGCGACATCGCTCGCGCCATCCGTCGTTTCCGGCCCGACGCCGTGCTCGTGGGCTCGTGGGAGGTGGAGTTCATCGCCGGGCTCAACCAGGCCGACCACCGCGTGGCGGGCCTTGCCGCCATCGACGCGGTCCGGGACGCGGGCAATCGCTGGGTGTTCCCCGAGCTCGTCGAGAGCGAGGGGCTCGCCCCGTGCTCGCCGAGGTGGTTGCTCGTCTCGGGCGACCCTCGCCCGACCCATGGCGTCGACGTCACGGGTGAGCCCCTCGAGCGAGGCATCGCGTCCCTGGAGGCCCACCGGGAGTACCTGGCCGGCATCCCCGGACACCCGCCTCCACGGCTGATGCTCACCGGGATCACCGCGATGCAGGGACAGCGCATGGGCGTCGCGCATGCCGTCCTGTTCCGCGCCTTCGACTTCCACGCCCCGCCCGCCATAGCGCTGGAAGCGATGCGACTCGCCGAAGCCAGTGCGCCAGAGCCCGCTGCGGACCCGGGCTGAGCCGGGCCGCGCCGCCCCTACTGCTCGAACCTCCGGAACGCGCGCCCCTGCGCACCGGACAGCTCAGCGGTCCTCCGGGACAGCTCCGTGACGTCGGCATCGCGGATGCTCGAGAGCTGGTGCGGGTCGCGCTCGAGGTCGTAGAGCTCCCACTCCCCGGTGCCGGCGTGCTCGATGTAGGCGCGCGAGCCCTCGCGGAGGAGAGCCCAGTCGAGGTTGGTGTTCTCGATGATCAGGCGGCGCCGCCAGGCGGACCAGTCG
>CAZDAO010000784.1:0-1912 GCA_964503015.1 uncultured Nocardioides sp.
CACGCCGTGACGAGTCGAGCAGGTGCGCCCAGCCGCCGCCGGGCACCGGGGCGCTCTGGACGAGGACGTCGTACTCCCCCAGCGGGAGGTACGGCGGCGGGTCGGGGGGTTCGGTCAACGACTCGGGTGCGCGGTCGGCCTCGTGCACGTCTCCGTCCGCGTCGATCGTGACGACCCGGCCGGACTCGAGGAGCGCGGCCGCGCCCGACCCCCAGGCGACGAACTCCTCGACGTCCGGCAGCTCGACGACGACCTCCTCGAGGTGGAGACGGTCCTGGGCGTACCAGACCACCGGGAGCGGGTTGGCCTCCTGCCGCACCTCCCGGGGCGCCGGGCGGCCCGCCCACCACGCCCAGCCGGCCACGATGACTCCCGCCACGGCGAGCCAGGCCACCCCGACCCGGGCCCCGCGACGCCGTCGCGCCGCGCGGCGCTGCTCCGCCCGCTCCAGCCACGGGTCGGGCGGGTCGGAGGGGTCGGAGCGGCGTACGCCATGGGGTGCCGCCCCACCCGGCTGTGCGGGCAGGCCGGTGCGGCGGCGCAGCTCGGCCCAGAGCGTGACGTCGATGTTCTCCTCGCGCACCCGGCGCGACCACGAGCGCCGGCTCGCCAGCAGGACCTCGGCCACCGCGAGGCGGGCTGCGTCTGCCGAGACGCCCTCGTCCTCGAGGCCGCCGACGAGGTCGGGCCAGCGCGCGACGAGGTAGTGCGAGAAGTCCGATCCGTCGGTCATGGCCACCTCACCTGCTCCCTGCGTGCTTCGGAGCGCGGCAGCCGACGGATGGCCTCAGGCGCTGAGCGACATCGGGCCGTAGACCTGCCGGTCGTGCTCGAAGAGCGTCACCGCGGCGACGCCGTGCTCGGCGAGGTCCGGCCAGGTCTCGCCGACCCACGACTCGGCGTCGCCTTGTGTGCTGAACCGCTGGTCGGCGTAGCCGGCGACCTCGACGGCCTCACCGGAGGCGTCCTCGAGGCGCCACCACCAGGGCCGCTCGGAGGCCGACGGCGGGCGGAACGTGGGGGGTTGTCCGGGCAGCACTCAGGACTCCTTCACCGACGGGTCGACGAATGGCGGCTTCACCAGCCGGAAGATCTCGCGCCGGCCGCGGATGTCGACGCCGACCTCGGCGTCGTCGGCGACCATGACCGGGACCAGGGCCAGGCCGATGCCCTTCCTCAGGGTCGGCGAGAAGGTGCCGGAGGTGATGTCGGCGAGGGGGACGTCCTGGGTGAGCGTCACGCCCATGCCCGGGCGCGGGATGCCGCGGCCGACGGCGACGAGACCCCGCAGGCGCCGCTTGGGTCCCTCCTCCTTGACGCGCAGCACCGCGTCGCGCCCCCAGAACGACTCCTTCTTCCAGCCGACGGCCCACGACAGCCCGGCCTCGACCGGGTTGGTGTCGAGACTGATGTCCTGGCCGTGCAGGGGGTAGCCCATCTCGGTGCGCAGCGTGTCGCGGGCTCCGAGGCCGCAGGCGGTGATGCCGTGCTCCTCACCGGCGGCCATCAGCGCGTCCCACAGCTGCCCGGCCGCGTCGTTGACCACGACCAGCTCGTAGCCGCGCTCGCCCGTGTAGCCGGTGCGGCAGACCACCACGCCGACACCGGTGTCGTGGAGCTCGGCCTCCACGAAGGACATGTACTCGTGGCCCGTGGGCAGGCCGACCTTCTCCAGCACCTCGTCGGACCGGGTGCCCTGCACCGCGAGCACGGCGTAGTCGTCGTGGTGGTCGACGACCTTCACCCCCTCGGGCGCCTCGGCCCGCAGCCGGCGCACCACCTCCGCGGTGTTGGCGGCGTTGGGGACGAGGAGGACGTGTTCGTCGTCCTCCCAGTAGGCGATGAGGTCGTCGACGATCCCACCCGACTCGTCGAGGCAGAGCGTGTACTGCGCCTTGCCGGGGTGGATCTT
>CAZDAO010000785.1:0-1908 GCA_964503015.1 uncultured Nocardioides sp.
TCTCGGAAAAGGGCGAGGCGGCACTCGAGCCTGTTCAACGCACATTCGGCAAGCCGGCGCACCACGGAGTACTGGCACTTCGACCTCGCGGGCGAGCACCGGGTCGAGGAGGAGACGGTGCTCTCCGAGGTGGTCGAGACGGTCTCCTGCCGCTGGTGCGGCCGCGCCGACGCCATCGAGGTCGTCGACCGCGCCGCCGCCGACACCGCTGCCGACCCGGCAGCGGGCTGACCCGCCTCCACGTCCGTGGCCGACACCGACCAGCTGCCCGAGCAGCTGCCCGAGCGGCTCCGCCTCCGGGTGGTGGCGCTGGTGTCGGCCGTCCTGCCGTCGGTGACCCCGGTGCCGGCGACGCTGCGGAAGGTCGCGGGCTTCGCGCCCGCCCGCCGGGCGCGCCTCGGCGCCCCTGCCATCTGGGCCGCCCTCGCCGACGACGCGTTCCGTGCGCACGCCGCCGTCCAGGTGGCCGCCGTGCCCGCGGACGGGTCGGACCCGGTCGACGCCGCTGCGCGCGCGTGGCTCGTCCGTGACGAGGGCTGGGCATCGGTCGTGCAGGACGTCGTCGCGGACCTCGAACGGACCGACGGGGAGGACGAGAGGGTGCAGGGCGAGGTCGCCCGCCTGACCGCTCAGGTGGCTGCGCTCCAGGCCGAGGTCGCCTCCCTCAAGGCCGAGCACCGCGGCGAGATCGAGGCGATGCGGACCGACCACAAGGTGCTGCGCCAGCGCTTGGGCCAGGCACGCAGCGCCCAGCGCGACGCCGAGGAGCAGCGCGACCGGGCGCTCGAGGCCCGCGACGCCGCCACGTCGGCGGCGGACGCGGCGGTCGCCGCCGCCGAGGCCGACGTACGACGGATGCGTGCGCAGGTGGAGCAGGCCGAGGGCGAGCTCGCCGCGGTCCGCCGCGACGGGCGCTCCCAGCGCGACCAGGCCACCGTCCGGGCCCGCTACCTGCTCGAGACCGTGGTCGAGGCCGCGACGGGCCTGCGGCGCGAGCTGGGGCTCCCGGCGGTGGAGGGCACGCCCGGCGAGCCCCTCGAGGCGTCGCTGGCCGCACCGGAGGCGGCGCCGGCCTCCAGCGCTCCCGGGACGCCTGCCGTGCTGGAGCAGACCCTGTCCCTGCCGCGCGCCCGGCTGCTCGTCGACGGCTACAACGTCACCAAGCAGGCGTGGCCCACGGCCAGCCTCGAGGCGCAGCGCAGCCGGCTCGTGACGGCGCTGGGGCCGCTCGTGGCCCGCACCGGGGCGGAGACGACCGTGGTCTTCGACGCGGCGTCGGCGGCCAGCCGGACGGTGATGCCCGCGCCGCGTGGCGTGAAGGTCGTCTTCAGCCCGGCGGACGTCATCGCCGACGAGGTGATCCGCCAGCTGGTGGCGGCCGAGCCGCGGGGACGCGTGGTGGTCGCGGTGACCGACGACCAGGCCCTGGCCAAGGACCTCGCCCGGTCCGGCGCGCGCGTCCTGCCCACGTCGGCGCTGATCGGGTCGGTGTCGACCTGAGGCACGCCCGGCGACGCCGCGACACGCCGCCTGCGATGCCGCTCCGCATCCGAGTGTCGGTGGGCCCTGCCACCGTGTGACGCATGACGACACGGATCGACTGCGACACCTGCGTGGTGCGAGGCCTGCACTGCCACGACTGCGTGGTGAGCGTGCTGTTGGGGCCGCCGCCCGAGCTGACCATCGACGACGACGAGATGGCCGCGCTCGACGCGCTGGCGTCCGGAGGGCTGGTGCCCCCGCTGCGGCTGGTCGACCCGGTGGCCGGGCCGGTCATCGAGTCGGCCTGACGCAGCCGACCAGCAGGTGCGATTCTCCTGCGGAGTCGGCGGCTCGCAGGGATGATGTCCGCATGACTGCGGCCGACCAGTGGACGCTGGGACGTCGTCCCGCTCTCGATGGCGTCCG
>CAZDAO010000786.1:0-1906 GCA_964503015.1 uncultured Nocardioides sp.
TCTACCACCGCTCCGCGGCCAAGGCCCGGGTCATGGCCGGGGTGCACGCCGCCCGTCTGCGGCGCTTCGACGCCGTGGTCGCCGTCAGCCGGGCCACCGCCGACGCGATGGCCGACAAGTGGCGCCCGCGCCGCGAGGTCGTGGTGATCCCCAACGGAGTCGACGCGCAGCCGTCGCTGGCTGCCGGGCCGGGGTTGCGGGTCCTGTCGCTGGCCCGGCTCGCCCCGGAGAAGCGGCTGCGGGCGTTGCTCGACGGCTTCGCCGCGCTGCAGCGCGAGCACCCCGAGGCCAGCCTCACGATCGCCGGCACCGGCGAGGAGGAGGCCCCGCTGAGGACGTACGTCGACCGGCTCGGGCTCGGCGACGTCGTCCGGATGCCCGGTTTCGTCGACCCCGACGCGGCCATGGCCGAGCACGACGTCCTCTCCATGCTGTCGGTCTGGGAGAACTGCTCCTACGCGCTGCTCGACGCCGCCTCCCGCGGCCTCGGCGTGGTGGCCAGCGACGTGGGCGGCAACCCCGAGATGCTCCCGGCCCGGTGCCTGGTCGACGCCGGTGACCCGGCCGCCGTCGCAGCCGCACTGGCCACTCAGGGGCTCGATCCGACGGCGCGTCCCGGACTCGAGGGATGGCCCACCGTCCCCGAGATGTGCGCGCGGATCGCCGAGGTCTACGACAGCATCGGGGCCGCGCGATGAGCCGCATCGACTCGCCGTGGGACCTGCCTGACCGGACCGTCGAGCGGGCCGACACGGCCGACCGCGAGATCCGGATCACCGACTTCGCCCTGATGGCCGTGCTGCCGTTCCGGTCGCTCGAGGTCGCCGGGTTCCCCCTCAACGAGTTCGCGATGGCGGCGCTCGTCGGCTTGTGCCTGCTGCGGCCCGCGCGTGGTGGCGCGAAGCTGCCGGAGGTGGTCATCCTGCTCCTGGCCGCGCTGATGGCGCTGCTCGTCTACTCCGGCATGGCCAACCACATCGAGTGGACCCGCCGGGTGGGTCACGTCGCGATCATGTGCGGACTCGTCTGGGCAGGGACCACGGGCAGGCTCTCGCTCCGGTCCGTCGGCGCGGGGCTGGCAGCCGGACTCACAGCGGTCGTCGCGCTGGCACTGGCCGGCATCGGCGGTGCCGCATATGCGGGCCGGCTGACCGGCTTCCTCGCCGACCCCAACGCCGGGGCGTACTTCCTGGCCGTGCTGGGCGTGCTGGCGATCTTCTTCGCCGACGACCGGGTGAAGGTCCGCCTGGCGATCGCCGTGCCCATCGTGGGGGGGCTGGTGCTGACCTACTCGCGCACGGGGCTGCTCGCAGCAGCCTTCGCCGTGGCGTGGATCCTCCTGGGCAGACGCCTTGGAGCGGTCGGCGGCGCGGCTCTCGCCGTGGCGCTGGTGTGGGTGGTCCAGAACATACCGGACGACCTCGTGCTCTTCGGCCCCTTCTCGAACCGCTCCGGCAGCGACGCGCTACGCGACCGGATCGTCGCGCAGGAGCGGGTCCAGCTCGCCGACGCGCCGTGGTTCGGCAACGGCCCCGGGACCGCGCGGGTGAAGATCGGTGACCTGGAGTTCTTCTTCCACAACAGCTACCTCGCGACGCGGCAGGAGGGCGGCTGGCTCGCCCTGCTCCTCGTCCTCGCGCTCATCGTCTACGCGTTCCTCCGGCTCACTCGCCGGGCCCGACGAGGTGACCTCGCCGCCGCGGGTGCCCAGGCGGCGTTGATCGGGACGGCCGTCATGGCGGTCACCCTGGGTGAGGTCCTGCTGGACACGCCCATGGCGGTGACGGTGGCGATGGCGCTGGGGCTGGCGACCCGGGATCCGGGCGGGAGCCACGACACCTACGCACCAGCCGAGGAGCTCGCCCCATGAGCCGGCCGACCGTGGCCATCGCCCACGACTACCTGA
>CAZDAO010000787.1:0-1905 GCA_964503015.1 uncultured Nocardioides sp.
TGGCGTGCCGCCCGGAGGCGTCCACGGCACGTAGGCGACCGACAGGCCGTGGCGGGGGTCGAAGAAGCACGGCGGACGGCGCTGCGGCAGCGGCTCGCCCGCGACACGCGCCCGTACGCACGCCATCGCGTAGCGGCCGTCCTCGAGGATCTCGGTGACGTGCTTGACGTCCTCGGGCCGGGTCAGCCCGGCGGCCGCCACCTTGGCGGACTCGTAGGCGTCCAGGGCCCGCTGGTAGTCGGCGTTGGCGCCGGGGTCGAGCTGCTCGCCGGCCAGGTCGATGTCGAGGTCCTGGAGCTCCACGCCGAGGGCGGTCACGTCCTCCTCGGCCAGCTTCTTGACCGGCGCGACCTCGGCCTCCACGCGCGCCAGCTCGCGCTTCTTGCCCGACCTCCCGGCCGCCACCGCGACCGCGGTGAGACCGCCGAGGACGACGAGCAGGAGGACGATTTCCATGGCCCCAGCGTACGCAGCGGCGACAACCGGCGCGCAACGCGAAGAGCAGGTCGCGCGTCGACCCCCGACGACGTGCGACCTGCTCTCGAGAAGCGGCCGGGCAGCGGGACCCTCCCCTGTGCGGTCCCGCCGCTCTCGGCGTGGGACAACATTCCCGCGAAACGGCGAGGACCGGCATCCGTAGGAGTACGTATCTCTCCTACGTAAGCCGCTAGATTCAGCCTCGTGCTGTCTCCGTGCCTCGGTCGTGACGACGTGCAGCGCGCGTTGGGCGAGGCGATCGAGGAGTCCCGTTGGGTCACCGTCGTCGGTCCACCCGGCAGCGGGAAGACCCTGCTCGTGCGCCACGTCGCCGAGGCCACGCCCGCCTCGTGGGTCGACGCACGCAACCTGCGCACGCTCGACGACGTGCTGGTCGCGGCGCTCGAGAGCCTGGAGTCGGAGACCGCGCCGGGCGACTCCCTCGCGGGCGCGCTCGGGCGTGCGGTCGACGGTCGCGACACCCTGCTGGTCCTCGACGGCCTCGACCTCGACGCCACCGCGGCCGGTCCCGTGCTGCAGTCGATCCTGGAGGGCACCAGCGACGCGCGCGTCGTGGTGACGGCGCGGACCACGGCCGGGCAGCCCTACGAGTCCGTCGTACGCGTCGGGCCGCTGCCGGTGCCGACGCCGCGCGCCCCCCTTGAGGGTCCGGCCGTCGAGCTGTTCCTGCGTCGCATCCGCTCCGCCGGCGGCCAGCAGGTCGACCTCACCACCCAGGCCCACGAGGTACGCCGCCTGCTCAGCGCGACCGGCGGACTGCCGCTGCTCATCGAGCAGGTCGCCGTGCAGTCCGCGCTCGTGGGTCTCAGCAACGCCATGTCGACGGTGAGCCTCGACCAGGCGGTCGACTCGGCGCACGACCTGCTCGACGCCCCCAGCGCCACCGCGCTGCGCCGGATCGGCCTGCTCGACTTCCCCGCCGGGCTCGGCGTGCTCGCGGAGGTGCTCGACCTGCCGGTCCCGGAGGCGGCGGAGCTGGCCGGCGGGCTCGTCCGGCGCAGCCTGCTGGAGGTCGACCACGAGGGACGCTTCGACATGCTCTCCCCGATCCGGGGCCGCGCCCGGGTGCTGGCTGGCCCGGACGACGCCGAGGCCGTCGAGGGCGGCCTGCTGCGGTGGGCGCAGCGCAACGCGCCCGAGCACGACAACTTCGGCGCCGCCGACGCGGAGTGGCTGCGCGACCTCCCGGCCATGCGCCACGCCGTGCTGACCGCCTGCGCCAGGCCGGAGACCCGCGACGAGGGCTACTCGGTGGCGAACCGGATCTACTCCTCCCTCTACACCTCGATGCGCACCCGCGAGGCGGTCGAGATCATGGAGGGCGTCCTCGCCAGCGGCGACGGGCCGCCGGGCATCGGCGCCCAGATGGCGCGCCGCGCGGGGATCGCCGCCTCGGAGATGCGCGGC
>CAZDAO010000788.1:0-1902 GCA_964503015.1 uncultured Nocardioides sp.
CGACCGCGCCGCGGACCTCGTCGCCACGGTCGTGCACGCCGACGAGCCGATGACCTTCGCCGATCTCCAGGACGCGAGCGGGCTGGCGAAGTCGACGACGTCGCGCATGCTCACCGCGCTCGAGCGCAGCGTGCTCCTCGAGCGCGACGCCGCCGGGTCCTACGTCGCCGGCCGGCTCTTCTGGCTCTATGCCGCGCGGCACGACCCGTGGGACGAGCTGGTCCGGCTGGCCCGGCCGGCGATGGACGCGATCGGGGAGGCGACCGGGGAGACGGTCCACCTCAGCGTCACCCGCGGCGAGCGCGTCGTCCAGGTCGCGCAGGTCGACTCCCGCTTCCTCCTCGGCACCCGGGACTGGACCGAGATCGAGGTGCCGGCCCACTGCTCCGCCCTCGGCAAGGTCTTCTACAGCTGGCACGCGCTCGAGGTCCCCGACGGCGACCTCGAGCAGCTGACACCCGAGACGGTGGCCGACCACGCGGCACTCCGGCGCGACTGCGTCCGCGCCCGCGAGCGCGGCTGGGCGGTCACCCTCGACGAGCTGGAGATCGGGCTCACCGGCATCGCGGTCCCGGTCCACGGCGTGCGCGGCGACGTCGTCGCGGCGCTCGGGATCTCCGGACCCACCCCCCGCCTGCAGGACCGGCTCGACGAGCTCGGTCGCAGCCTGCTGGACCACGCGAGCGCGCTCTCGACCCTGCTGCGTGGCCCGGCACCCCACAAGTCCCCGGAGCCCCGGACAACGGCACGAGCCCAGGAGGTGGTCGCATGACCCCCGAGGAGATCCTCCAAGCCCTCTACGACGAGACGCTCGTCGGCAACGCACCCCGGGTGCTCGAGCTGACCGAGGAGGGCCTCGCGACCTCGATGGAGCCGCAGACGCTGCTCTTCGACGCGCTCATCCCCTCCCTCGAGGAGGTCGGCGCACGCTTCGAGCGCGGCGACTTCTTCGTCCCCGAGATGCTCATCGCCGGCCGCGCGATGGCCGGCGCGATGGAGCGGCTGCGGCCGCTGCTGGCCGAGACCGGGGTGCAGACGATCGGCAAGTTCCTCATGGGCACGGTCAAGGGCGACGTCCACGACATCGGCAAGAACCTCGTCAACATCATGCTGGAGGGTGCGGGCTTCGAGGTGATCGACCTCGGCGTCCAGGTCGCGCCCGAGAAGTTCGTCGCCGCGATCGACGAGCACCAGCCCGACATCGTCGGCTTCTCGGCGTTCCTCACCACCACGATGCCCATGTTCAAGGCCAACCTGAACGCCCTGGAGAAGGCCGGCATCCGCGACAGCGTCATCGTCATGGTCGGCGGCGCCCCCGTCACCCAGGAGTACGCCGACGCGGTCGGCGCCGACGGCTACGCCGCGGACGCGTCGCAGACGGTCAAGCGGGCCAAGAGCCTGCTGGAGGAGAAGCGCGCGAAGGTGCCGGCATGACGACGGCCGAACCGCTGACCACCGTCCTGCGGTCGGCGGCCAGGGAGGTGCTGATCGGCCACGAGCACCGCTTCTGCCTCATCGGCGAGCGCATCAACCCCACCGGCCGCCGGATCTTCCAGGAGCAGCTCCGCGAGGGCGACATGTCGGCCATCGAGCGTGACGTGAAGGCACAGGTCGAGGGTGGCGCCGACGTGCTCGACGTCAACATGGGCGTGCCGCTGACCGACGAGCCCGACCTGCTCGCCAAGGCCATCACGATGGTCCAGGGCCTCACCGACCTTCCCGTCTGCATCGACTCGTCGGTCGTGGAGGCGCTCGAGGCGGGCCTCTCGGTCTACCAGGGCCGCGCGCTGGTCAACTCGGTCACCGCCGAGGACGACCGGCTCGAGCTGATCCTCCCGCTGGTGAAGAAGCACGACGCCGCGATCATCGCGCTTCCCAACGACCACGACGAGATCCCGATGG
>CAZDAO010000789.1:0-1901 GCA_964503015.1 uncultured Nocardioides sp.
TCAGCCACCCCGACGCGGGCAAGTCGACCCTCACCGAGGCGCTGGCCCTGCACGCGCGGGTGATCACCGAGGCCGGAGCGGTCCACGGCAAGGGCGACCGCCGAGCCACCGTGTCGGACTGGATGGCGATGGAGAAGGCGCGCGGCATCTCCATCACCTCGGCCGCGCTCCAGTTCGTCTACCGCGACCACGTGGTCAACCTCGTCGACACCCCCGGCCACAGCGACTTCTCCGAGGACACCTACCGCGTGCTCTCCGCCGTCGACTCCGCGGTGATGCTCGTCGACGCGGGCAAGGGCCTCGAGCCCCAGACCCTCAAGCTCTTCAAGGTCTGTGCCCTCCGCGGCATCCCGGTGCTGACGGTGATCAACAAGTGGGACCGTCCCGGCCTGTCCGCGCTCGAGCTGATGGACCTCATCCAGGAGAAGATCAACCTCCGCCCCACTCCCCTCACCTGGCCGGTCGGCGAGGCAGGCGACTTCCGGGGCGTCCTGGACCGGCGGACCGGCGAGTTCGTGAAGTACACCCGGACGGCCGGCGGCGCGACACGCGCACCCGAACGACGATTGGGCGCGGACGAGGTCGAGGACGACGACGCCCACCAGTGGCGCGCCGCCGTGGAGGAGCACGAGCTGCTCTCCCTCGACGAGGCGGACCACGACCAGGCCCGCTTCCTCGCCGGTGAGACCACGCCGGTGATGTTCGCCTCCGCCCTGCAGAACTTCGGTGTCGCCCAGCTCCTCGACCTGCTCCTCGACATCGCCCCCGACCCCGGCCCCACCGCGGGCGTCGACGGCACCGTGCGCGAGCTCGACGACGAGTTCAGCGCCTTCGTCTTCAAGGTGCAGTCCGGCATGAACAACGCGCACCGCGACCGCCTCGCCTACGCGCGCGTGGTCTCCGGCACCTTCGAGCGCGGCATGGTGGTCACCCACGCCTCCACCGGACGCCCCTTCACCACGAAGTTCGCGCAGTCGGTCTTCGGCCGCGACACGACCGTGATCGAGACCGCCGAGCCGGGCGACGTGATCGGCTTCGTCAACGCCCAGGCGCTGCGGGTCGGCGACACGGTCTACGTCGGTGACCCGATCCAGTACCCGCCCGTCCCGAGCTTCGCGCCCGAGCACTTCGTGACCGCGAGCGCGGGGGACATCGGCCGTTACAAGCAGTTCCGTCGCGGCATCGAGCAGCTCGACCAGGAGGGGGTGGTGCAGGTGCTGCGCTCCGACCTCCGGGGCGACCAGAACCCGGTCCTCGCAGCCGTCGGCCCGATGCAGTTCGAGGTCGTCGAGGACCGGATGACCAACGAGTTCAACTCGCCCATCCGCTTCTCCCGGCTCGACTACCAGGTCGCCCGCCGCACCGACGCGGCCGGCGCCGCCGCCCTGGCCGGCAAGCGCGGTGTCGAGGTCCTCCAGCGCAGCGACGGCACCCACCTGGCGCTGTTCGTCGACCAGTGGCGTGCCCACGCGACTGCCCGTGACAACCCGGACGTCGTGCTCGAGGCGCTGCCCGCCGGCGGCGCCTGAGCGACCGGGCCCACCCGGACCGTATCGTCGAGGGTGTGAACGCGCGCGTGGTCCCGACCGTCGACCTCGGCCACCGGTACGCCGGTGAGCTCCCCGAGCTCGCCCTGCCCTGGCAGGCGGCCCAGGTGCCCGAGCCGCGCCTGCTGGTCCTCAACGAAGCCTTGGCCACCGACCTCGGCCTCGACCCCGACTGGTTGCGCACCGACGACGGCATCGGCCTGCTGACCGGCACCCGCGTGCCGGAGGGCGCGACACCGGTCGCCCAGGCCTACGCCGGCCACCAGTTCGGCGGCTACTCCCCTCGTCTCGGTGACGGGCGCGCACTGCTGCTCGGCGAGCTCACCGACGGCGAGGGACGCCTGCGCGACCTGC
>CAZDAO010000790.1:0-1900 GCA_964503015.1 uncultured Nocardioides sp.
CCCGGGCTCTCGGCTTTCCCCGCCAGATCGCGCACGGGATGTGGACCCTGGCGCGGTCCGTCGCGGCCCTCGAGAACCGCCTCCCCGACGCGGTGAGGGTCGAGGTCGCGTTCAAGAAGCCGGTGTTCCTCCCGACCACGGTCGCCTTCGCCGCCGAGCAGGACGACGATCGCTGGAGCTTCGCGATGACCAGCCCGAAGGACGGCTCGCCCCACCTGCTCGGCCGGACCACGCCCGCCTGACGGTTCATCACGGTATGCAGACGAACCCGCACTTCCCTGCGTCAACTGATCGAGGGAGGCGCCTGTTCACCGACATACCTTGGTGAACCGTCAGCGCGGGGTACGGGCTACCGGCCGTCGCGGAGCCGGATCAGGCCCTCCTGGGCGACGGTCGCCACGAGCTCCCCCGACTGCGTGAAGACCCGCGCCAGCGCCAGGCCGCGAGCGCCTCCGGCGAACGGCGAGAACTGGTCGTAGAGCCACCACTCGTCGGCCCGGAACGGCTTGTGGAACCAGATCGTGTGGTCGAGGGAGGCCGGCATCAGGCGCGGGGAGGCGATGTGGATGCCGTGGGGCACCAGGGCCGCACCGAGGAGCGTGAGGTCGCTGGCGTAGGTGAACGCCGCGGCCTGGAGCGCCGGGTCCGGCGAGAGCTCGCCGTCGACCTTGATCCAGAGCCGGGCCTGCGCCGGGTGGTCGGGATCGGGCGGAAGGCCCTGACCGGTGATCCCGACGTGACGGATGTCGAGCGCCGACCACTCCCGCTCCCAGTGCTCGGCGACCTCGGGACCGCGCTGCCGGGCGAGCTCGACCAGCGGCAGCCCCTGCTCGGGCGGCACCACGTCAGGCATCCGGTCCTGGTGCTCCAGCCCCGGCTCGGGGACCTGGAAGTTGGCGGTCATGAAGTAGATCGGCCGGCCGTGCTGACGGGCCGAGACCCGGCGGGTGCAGAACGAGCGGCCGTCGCGGATGCGCTCGACGTCGTACACAATCGGGACGGCCGGGTCGCCCGGCCGTAGGAAGTAGGAGTGCAGCGAGTGCAGGACGCCATCGCCCTCGACGCTGCGCGTCGCGGCGACGACGGCCTGCGCCGCGACCTGGCCGCCGAAGACGCGTTGGCGCTCGGTGCGCGCCTGCGTGCCGCGGAAGAGGTCGACCTCCAGCTCCTCGAGCTCGAGCAGGGACGCGAGCTCGGCGGCGCTGCCCGCCATCAGCGGTCCTCCCAGCCGCTGTCGTCCGGGTTCTCCTTGGACTGGTCGTCGAGGTCGGCGAGGAAGGCCTCGAAGGCGCTCCCGATCTCCTCGCCGGTCGGCAGGGGCTCGTCACCGGCCAGCAACGACGTGCCGGCCGCCTCCGCCTCGCGGAAGGAGTCGTACTGCTGCTCGAGCCCGCGGACCACCTCGCCGACCTCGTCGTGGGACGCGAGGTAGCGGTCCACCTCGGTCTCGGTGATCTCTGCGGCCTCGCGGACGTCGGTGAGGTCGATGGTCAGGTGACCACCGATCTCGAGGTGCTCGAGGAGCACGACCGCGGCCTGCGGGTACTCCATCTGCGCGAGGTAGTGGGGGATGTGGGCGACGAAGCCCAGAGCGTCGTGGCCCCACTCCCCCAGCCGGATCTCCAGCAGCGCCTGGGCGCTCGCCGGCACCCGCAGCTCGCCCTGCCACGGGCTCTCGCCGGGCACGAGGTCGGGGCGGTTGGCGTGGGGGGTGATCGCGATCGGGCGGGTGTGCGGCACGGCCATCGGCACCGCACCGAGGCTGACGACCCGCGCCACCCCGAAGTGCTCCACGACCTCGCGGACCGCACGGGCGAACGCCTCCCAGCGGATGTCGGGCTCGGGCCCGGCGAGCAGCAGGAACGGCGTGCCGCCGGTGTCGCGCAGGGCGCGGATCGCC
>CAZDAO010000791.1:0-1898 GCA_964503015.1 uncultured Nocardioides sp.
AGCTGACCAGCGGCGGCCTGCGGGCGGTCGTCGAGCGTGCCACGCCGACCCCCTGAGCCCGGATGGCCCGGATGGGCCATGTGACCCAGCCGATCAGTCAGGGAATCCGGAACGCCACATGACCACCCGCGGATCCACGTATGGTCTGGACCAGGTCTACGAGGGGGTCGCATGGCACAGGGAAGCACGCTGTTCACGGTCGGCACGCTGCTGCGCCATGCCCAGGACGCGTCCGCCCCGGTGCGGGTGCTGGTGTCCGGCACCTGGCTCGACGGCGTCATCGTCGGGGCCGACGGGCTCGGCGTGATCCTCGACGACGGCAACGGCCAGCAGGTGCTGGTGCGCCTGGACTCGATCGTCGCCGTCAGCTTCTCCCGCGCGGCGATCGACGGTGAGGACAGCAGCCCACAGGAGCAGGACGACCAGGCGCGGGCCCACTGGGGAGCCGCCCGGCAGCCAATCGAGGCCGGTCCCGTCGGGGGTTGACGCCCTCCTGCCGTCGGCTCAGCCCAGTGCGCTGCTGACCACCTCACGTGCCTCGGCCTGGACCTCGGAGAGGTGGTCGGGGCCGCGGAAGGACTCGGCGTAGATCTTGTAGACGTCCTCGGTGCCGCTCGGGCGCGCGGCGAACCACGCCGACTCGGTGGTGACCTTGAGCCCGCCGATCTTCGCGCCGTTGCCGGGCGCCTCGGTGAGCTTGCCCGTGATCGGCTCCCCCGCCAGCGACGTCGCGCGCACGTCGTCGGGCGAGAGCGCGGCGAGCTTGGCCTTCTGCTCGCGGTCGGCGGGGGCGTCGACGCGGGCGTAGGCGGGGTCGCCGTGCTGCGCCACCAGGTCGGCGTAGTGCTCGCTGGGGGTCTTGCCGGTCGCCCCGAGGATCTCGCTGGCCAGCAACGCGAGCAGGAGGCCGTCCTTGTCGGTGGTCCAGGTGGAGCCGTCGCGACGCAGGAACGACGCTCCGGCCGACTCCTCGCCACCGAACCCGAACGAGCCGTCCATCAACCCGGGCACGAACCACTTGAAGCCGACGGGCACCTCCACCAGCGGCTTGCCGATCGACCCGGCCACCCGGTCGATCATCGAGCTCGACACGAGGGTCTTGCCGATGCGCGCCGTGTCGGGCCAACCGGGGCGGGCCCCGCCGAACAGGTGGGCGATCGCCACGGCGAGGAAGTGGTTGGGGTTCATCAGGCCGGCGTCGGGCGTGACGATGCCGTGCCGGTCGGCGTCGGCGTCGTTGCCGGTGGCGATGGCGTACACGTCCTTGCGGTCCACGAGCGAGGCCATGGCGTAGGGCGAGGAGCAGTCCATGCGGATCTTGCCGTCCCAGTCGAGCGTCATGAAGCGCCAGGTCGGGTCGACGAGCGGGTTGACGACCGACAGGTCGAGGCGGTGGCGCTCGGCGATCTCGCCCCAGTAGGCCACGCTGGCGCCGCCGAGGGGGTCGGCGCCGATGCGGACGCCGGCGTCACGGATCGCGTCGAGGTCGAGGACGTGCGGCAGGTCGTCGACGTAGGTGCCGAGGAAGTCGTAGGTGCCGACGGCGGCGCGCGCCCTGGCGAACGACACCCGCCGGACGCCCGCGATGTTGCCGCGGATCAGCTCGTTGGCGCGCGCGGCGATGACGGACGTCGCGTCGGAGTCGGCCGGCCCGCCGTGGGGCGGGTTGTACTTGAAGCCGCCGTCCTGGGGCGGGTTGTGCGACGGGGTCACCACGATGCCGTCGGCGAGGCCCGCACCCGTCGTACGCCCCTGGTTGGCGCGGAGGATGGCGTGGCTGACCGCCGGGGTGGGGGTGAAGCCGTCGCGGTCGTCGACCAGCACGGTGACGTCGTTGGCGACGAGCACCTCCAGCGCGGTCGCCCACGCCGGCTCGGACAGGGCGTGCGTGTCGCGAC
>CAZDAO010000792.1:0-1892 GCA_964503015.1 uncultured Nocardioides sp.
GCCACCTCCCCTCGGGGGACAGCACGGTCCAGAACTGGCGCAGGGTCGCCGAAGAACTCACCCGGAGGATTGTGTCGTCCGGCACCGACGTCGGGCACGCGGGTTTCGGACGGGTGCGTCGACGGGGTGGCCGAGGGGATGGATGGACCGGGACCAAGGTCCTGAGAAGTCCCACGTCCAGCGGCGTCGTCTCAGGTCGGCGGTGCGCCTGACGATCGTCCTCTCAGCCACCGGGGAACGCCCGGTCATCTCCGGGAGTAGCACCACGCATGCCTGCCAGCCACGAGACACGTTCGACTGCCCGGACCGTCCGACCCACCGGGGTCGAGCGGTCCTTCGGCCAGGACGAGGTCATCGTCACCAAGACCGACCTCAAGGGTCGCATCACCTATGCCAACGACGTCTTCTGCCGGGTGTCGGCGATCGAGGAGGCGGAGCTGCTGGGGCGCCCCCACAGTGTCATCCGGCACCCGGACATGCCCAAAGCGGTGTTCCAGCTGCTGTGGGACACGCTCCGCAGCGGGCAGGAGCTCTTCGCGTACGTCGTGAACCTCGCGGGCGACGGGGCGCACTACTGGGTGCTCGCCCACATCACACCCAGCATCGGTCCCAGCGGGGATGTCGTCGGCTACCACTCCAACCGGCGGCTCCCCGACGCGCGCGCGATTCGGGAGATCGACCCCTTGTACCGGAGCCTGGTCGCCGAGGAGCGACGTCACCACAACTCCGCCGAGGCCGCTCGCGCCGGGTGCGACCTGCTGCAGGAGGTCCTGGCGGACCGTCGCACGTCCTACGACCGGTTCGTCTGGTCGCTCGCGAGCGGAGCGGTGGCATGAGCCGACTCGCACGCGTGGCCCGGGGGGCCCAGCGCCAGGAGGCGGAGGTCTACCGCGAGGTCGTGGCGCAATGGCTGGCGGTGTGCCGGGCCGCGGCCTCCGGCGACCTCGAGGCGCGGGCCATGGCTGTGCCCGGCAGCGAGGGGATGGCCGACGTCGCCGCCCTGCGCTCGGCGCTGAACCTCCTGCTCGACCGCACCGACGCCTACGTGCGGGAGTCCGCGGCGTCGCTGGAGGCGGCGAGCGACGGGCGCTTCCACCGGCAGTTCCTCCTCAACGGCATGAGCGGCTCCTTCCGCACGGGCGCGACCACGATCAACCGCGCCGCCGGCCACATGGCCGAGGCGCAGCGCAACCTCGACGTCGCCGCGACCGCGCGTGAGGAGCTCGCCAACCGTCTCGAGGACACCGTGATGTCGGTGGCCGAGCAGGTCGCGGCTGCGGCTACGGAGCTCGGCGCCACCGCGGCGGGGCTGTCCGACTCCGCCCACCACGCCGTCGGACAGGCCGATGCCGCCGGGACGACGAGCAGTCGTCTCGACGACGCCGCGCGCGAGATCCAGGACGTCGTCCGCGTCATCTCCCAGATCGCTGCGCAGACCCAGCTCCTGGCGCTCAACGCGACCATCGAGGCGGCCCGCGCCGGCGAGTCGGGGCGGGGCTTCGCGGTCGTCGCGACGGAGGTCAAGTCGCTGGCCGACACGACCGCCGCCTCGGCCGAGCGGGTGGTGGGCCAGGTGCGGATGATGCAGGACGTCGTCGCGGCGAGCACCGCGGCGTTGGGCGACGTCGGGGGCACCGTGCGTGAGATGTCACCGATGGTGGACGCCGTACGCACGGCCGTGGACGGTCAGCTGCGCGGCTCGGCGGAGGGGTTCGACGCTCCCGCCCAAGGGCTCGCCCACATGGCCGAGCTGTTGCGCGAGGAGGTCGGCACGTTCCTGGCGGTGATGCGCGAGAACGCCTGACCGGCGCCCGGAGACGTGCGCGGGCCCCGGTCGCCGTGAGGTGACCGGGGCCCGACGCGTAGGTGGAGAGCGAGTGCTACCAGACTCG
>CAZDAO010000793.1:0-1891 GCA_964503015.1 uncultured Nocardioides sp.
CGCGGCGGCCAGGAGACGGTGCTGTTCGTCGACGAGGTGCACCGCTTCACCAAGGCACAGCAGGACGCGCTCCTGCCGGGCGTGGAGAACCGCTGGGTGACCCTCATCGCGGCAACGACCGAGAACCCGTTCTTCTCGGTGATCAGCCCGCTGCTCTCGCGCAGCCTCCTGCTGCGGCTCCAGTCGCTCACCGACGACGACGTCGCGGAGGTGATCGACCTGGCCCTGGCCGACGAGCGAGGGCTGGCGGGGGAGACCGGGCTCGACGACGACGCCCGGGCGCACCTCGTACGCCTCGCCGGCGGCGACGCGCGGCGTGCCCTCACCTACCTCGAAGCGGCCGCCGGGGCCGCGGCGAGCAACGGGCTCGACACCATCGACCTCGCGACCGCCGAGACCGCGGTCGACCAGGCGGCCGTCCGCTACGACCGACAGGGCGACCAGCACTATGACGTGATCAGCGCCTTCATCAAGTCGATCAGGGGATCGGACGCCGACGCGGCGCTGCACTACCTCGCCCGGATGATCGAGGCCGGCGAGGACCCGCGCTTCATCGCCCGCCGGCTCGTGGTCCACGCCAGCGAGGACATCGGCCTCGCCGACCCGACGGCCCTCCAGGCTGCGGTCGCGGCGGCGCAGGCCGTCCAGCTCATCGGCATGCCCGAGGCGCGGATCAACCTCGCCCAGGCCACCATCCACCTCGCGGTCGCCCCGAAGTCCAACGCGGTGATCACCGCGATCGACGCCGCCATCGCCGACGTGCGGGCCGGGAAGATCGGCCAGGTGCCACCGCACCTGCGTGACGCCCACTACGGCGGCGCGAAGGACCTCGGCCACGGCAAGGGCTACGCCTACCCCCACGACGAGCCCTACGGCGTGGCCGAGCAGCAGTACGCCCCCGACCAGCTGCTGGACGCGGAGTACTACCGCCCGACCGCCCTCGGTGCCGAGGCCGCGGTCAAGGAGCGGTGGGAGCGGATCCGGCGAATCGTGCGGGGTTTGTAGGCTGTGCCGGTGACGACGGACCAGGCCTGGCTGACCGGCGTGGGCACAGCCGCCCTCGTGGTGGCGCTCGCGGCGTTGCTGCTCGCGCTGCGCGCCGGCCGTCGCGCCGCGCGTGCCGAGGAGCTCGCCGAGTCCCTGGCGGCCCGGCTGCACGCGCTCGAGTCGCCGTCGGCCGAGGTGCCGCCGCCCGCTGCCGACGAGGCCGCGTTCGTCATCACCCACGTGGGCACTCCGGAGGTCCACGAGGCCGCACCGGTCGCCCAGGACATCGACGGGCGGCTCTTCACCGACATCGTGGCGCGCGAGACCGTGGTCAAGGCCGCATCCTGGACGGCCGGCCTGCGCCGGGCGCTGTCGCCGGAGAGCCGCAACCGGATCCGCTTCGCCGTGCGCCAGGAGACCCGGCGGGCCGGGCGCGAGCGCCGGTCGGAGATGAAGCAGGCGCTGCGCGAGTTCCGCGCCCGTGAGCGCGCGAGCGTCGGTCGCGACCTCGGGGAGGACGTCGCCTGATGGGTCGCCCACTCTGGTTCGTCGCCGGGGCGGGGGTCGGTGTCTACGCCGCTGCCCGTGCCCGCCGCGCCGCCGAGGCCCTCACCGCCGACGGCCTGCGCGACCGCCTGCGCGGCTGGCAGGTCGGCGCCCGCCTGTTCGCCGAGGAGGTCCGCCAGGGCCGCACCGAGCGCGAAACCGAGTTGCGCGAGCAGCTCGGCCTGAGGCCCCATGGGACACCCGAGCTGGAGAGCGGTTCCGAGGCTCGCTCCGCTCGCACCTCGACCACCGAAGCACTGACGAAGAAGGACACCTGATGGACACCGCCGAGATCCGCCGCCGCTTCCTCGCGCACTTCGAGGCCGCCGGTCACGCCGTGGTGCCCTCCGCCTCGCTG
>CAZDAO010000794.1:0-1891 GCA_964503015.1 uncultured Nocardioides sp.
CTTCGTCGGCTACCTCGACGGCGTGCCCGTCGCCACCGGCGCCTGGCGCCGCAGCGCCGTCCGCGCCCTCGGTGTCGAGGTCACCGCGGAGGTCAAGCGGATGTACGTCGTCCCGGCCGCCCAGCGCCGTGGCCTCGCCCGGCAGATGCTGGCGCACCTCGAGGCGACTGCCGCGGAGGCCGGCATCGAGGCGCTCGTGCTCGAGACCGGCATCGCCCAGCCCGAGGCGATCGCCCTCTACGAGTCCTCCGGCTACGTCCCGATCCCCGGCTTCGGCTACTACTGCGGCTCCGAGCTGAGCCGCTGCTTCGGACGGGTGCTCGAACTACAGCGTTGATGTTCGCCGGATCCCCTGACACCGCCTCCGCGGGCCAAATACGGTCGCTGCGCCAGGAGTGATCATAGGGGAAGGTGGGACGTCGACATGCGAGCGTTCATGCGCGGCATCGTGCTGGTCCTCGCGACCACCGTCACGGTCGGGGGACTGCTCCCATCCGGTGTGCAGACCGCGTCCGCCGAGGAGGTGCGGGGCACGGTCACCTCGTCCGCGCCGTACCTCATGCCCCTGGAGCCCTACGCCGGCTACCAGCCCCAGACGACCTGCAAGCGGCGACCCAAGCCGGGCGTGCTCATGCTCGCGGACTGGCTGGTCGCCCGCGGTGGCGGCTACGGACCCATCAGCCGCTCGTGCCGCGGCTCGAGCACGAGCGAGCACAAGGAGTCGCGCGCCTTCGACTGGCTGCTCGACGCCGACAGCCCGACCGACCAGGCACTCGCCACCGCCCTGCTCGACGAGCTCTTCGCTCCCGACGACATGGGTCAGCCGCACGCGCTCGCGCGCCGGATGGGGATCATGTACGTCATCTGGGACGACACGATGTACGCGTCCTACGACGGCTTCGAGGCCAAGCGCTACCTCAGCTCGGGCTGCCGCAGCCGGCGCAGGTGCTCCCCGACGTTGCGGCACCGCGACCACATGCACCTGTCGCTGACCCGGCAGGGCGCCAAGGGCCTGACGTCCTGGTACGCCGCCCAGCCGACCGCCACCGCCCCCGTCGGGTGAGGGCTCAGGCGCTCCAGGCCGGGTCCCAGCCCTCGACCTCGTCGGCCGGGCGCGAGCTCGGGCCGGCGTAGACCGCGGAGGGCCGGATCAGGCGGCCGGTGGTCTTCTGCTCCAGGATGTGGGCCGACCAGCCGCCCGTGCGGGCGCAGGTGAACATCGAGGTGAACATGTGCGCAGGCACCTCGGCGAAGTCCAGGACGATCGCCGCCCAGAACTCGACGTTGGTCTCCAGCACCCGGTCGGGACGACGTGCACGCAGCTCCTCGAGCGCCGCCTTCTCCAGCGCCTCGGCCACCTCGTAGCGCGGGGCGTCGAGCTCCCTCGCCGTGCGGCGCAGCACCCGGGCGCGGGGGTCCTCGGCGCGGTAGACGCGGTGCCCGAAGCCCATCAGCCGCTCGCCGTTGTCGAGCAGCTGCTTGACGTAGGACGAGGCGTCGCCGTCGCGCTTCTCGACCTCCTCGATCATGCCGAGCACCCGCGACGGGGCGCCGCCGTGCAGCGGCCCGGACATGGCACCGATCGCACCCGAGAAGGCGGCGGCCACGTCGGCGCCGGTCGAGGTGATGACGCGGGCGGTGCACGTCGAGGCGTTCATCCCGTGCTCGGCGGCCGAGGACCAGTAGGCGTCGATCGCGTGGGCGTGCTTGGGGTCGGCCTCGCCGCGCCACCGGATGAGGAAGCGCTCGGCGAGGGTGCGGCCCTGGTCGACCTCGGCCTGGGTGACGATCGGCTTGCCGAGTCCGCGCGCGGACTGCGCGGCGTACGACAGCACCATGACGGCGACGCGCGAGAGGTCGAGGCGCGCCTGCTCGTGCTGCCGCGTCCGAG
>CAZDAO010000795.1:0-1875 GCA_964503015.1 uncultured Nocardioides sp.
GGGTGGCCCATGGCGATGGCGCCGCCGTTGACGTTGGTGACGTCGTGGCTGATGCCCATGTCGCGCATGAAGCGCATCGCCACGGCCGCGAAGGCCTCGTTGATCTCCCAGAGGTCGATGTCCTCGACCTCGAGGCCGGCACGGGCCAGCGCCTTGCGCGCCGCGGGGGCCGGGCCGGTGAGCATGATCGTCGGGTCGGCGCCCGAGACGGCGGTCGAGACGATCCGGGCGCGCGGCGTGAGGCCGAGCGCCGTACCGACCTCCTCGGTGCCGATCGCCATCAGCGCGGCGCCGTCGACGATGCCGGAGGAGTTGCCGGCGTGGTGGACGTGGTCGATCGCCGGGATCCAGTGGTACTTCTCCAGCGCCACGTCGTCGAAGCCGGCGTCGCGGCCGATCTGGGCGAACGACGGCCTGAGCCCGGCGAGGCCCTCGACGGAGGTGTCGGGGCGGACGGTCTCGTCGCGGTCCAGGACGGTGATCCCGCTGAGGTCGCGCACCGGGACGACGGCGTCGTCGAAGTAGCCGTTGGCCCAGGCCTTCGCGGCGCGGTGGTGCGACTCGGCGGCGTACGCGTCGACGTCCTCGCGCGTCCAGCCCTCGATCGTGGCGATCAGGTCGGCACCGATGCCCTGGGGCACGAAGCCGGTCTGCAGCGCGGTCGCGGGGTCCATCGCCCAGGCACCGCCGTCGCTGCCCATCGGCACGCGGCTCATCGACTCGACGCCGCCGGCGATGATCAGGTCCTCGAAGCCCGACCGCACGCGCTGCGCGGCCTGGTTGACGGCCTCGAGCCCGGAGGCGCAGAAGCGGTTGAGCTGCACGCCCGCCACGGTCTCGGGGTAGCCGGCCTTGAGGGCGGCGGTCTTGGCGATGTCGCCGCCCTGGTCGCCGATGGGGGTCACGACACCGAGCACCACGTCGTCGACGCGGGCCGGGTCCAGGGTGGGGTTGCGGGTCTTGAGCTCGTCGAGGAGTCCGACGACCAGGTCCACCGGCTTCACCTCGTGCAGCGAACCGACGGCCTTGCCGCGGCCGCGAGGTGTGCGGATGTGGTCGTAGACGAATGCTTCTGCCATGTGGCCGATTGTGACACCATTACTGTCACAGTCCAACAGGTGTGGGCCGCGTCACGTCGGGACGGCGGGCCGCGGCCGCGAGGACGGACGAGAGGATGGGTCGGTGACGACCGAGCAGAGGACTCAGCAGGAGACCGATCGGGAGACCGATCCGGAGACCGATCAGGACACCGGGCTGCTGACGCTCGACGAGCTGACCGAGCGCACCGGGGTCAGCGCGCGCAACGTCCGCTTCTACACCTCGCGCGGCCTGGTCCCCTCCCCGATCCGCCGCGGGCGGTCCGGCTACTACGGCCCCGACCACGTGGCCCGCCTCGAGCTGGTGCGCGAGCTCCAGGGGCACGGCTTCACCCTCGCCGCGATCGAGAGGTACGTCGACCAGATCCCCGCCAGCGCGACGCCGTCCGACATCGCCCGCCACCTCTCGCTGCTCGCCCCGGTCACGGGCGATCGCGACGTCGACGTCCCCGGCGGTCTCTCGGGGATGGGCATCTCCCCGGAGGCGGCCGCGGCGGTCGCGGAGGTCTACGCCGAGCACGGGCGCCAGGTCGCCGAGGAGCTGTCGGAGATCGTGCGCACCATGGTGTGGCCGCAGTTCCGCGAGCACGGCTACACCGCCGAGCAGCTGCGCGAGTTCATCCACCGGCTCAAGCCGCTCACCATCGCCGGGCTGGTCACGGCCTACGAGCAGGCGATCGACGAGAGCCACGCGTCTTACGACGCCAGGCGCGCGCGATGACCGCAGCCGCGGTCTACCTCATCCTCGGGTTGTCGCTGCTCCTGGCGACGCTCCTGC
>CAZDAO010000796.1:0-1873 GCA_964503015.1 uncultured Nocardioides sp.
GGGCGGCCGACCCGGCGGACGAGGCGCCGGCGTAGTGGTCGGGGTTCCACGGCGAGCGCACCGGACCGAGCCGCACGTGGTCGGCCGCGCCGGAGAAGCCGAACTCGGAGAGCTGCGTCTTGCCCAGCGGGATGAGGCCGGTGGCGAGGTACATCCGCGCGAAGTCGCCGTCGGCCTCCTTCGGCACGGCGGTGAAGGCGTCGGCACCGTGCTGGGTCGGCATGCCGGCGACGTCGACGTTGTCCTTGACGAACGTCGGCACCCCGGCGAACCAGCCGCCGCGCGGGTGCCGGGCCTCCTCGCGCGCACGGTCGTAGGCGGCGTACGCGACGGCCCCGAGCGCCGCGTCGACCTGCTCCGTCCGGGCGATCGCGGCCTCGACCACCTCGGGCACGGAGACGGTGCCCGCCCGCAGCGCCTCGACGAGCCCGGTGGCGTCGAGGTCGGCGAGGGCGTCGTCGGCGGAGAAGGCGTGCAGGCGCGTCATGGACGCGCAGCCTACGGACTGCCGCGACGCTGCGGCAGGGGTGAAATCGGTGGAACACGGCGGACTTCTGCGACAGCGTGGCCGCCATGAGCAGCAGCGACTCCTGGGACGCCGAGACCGCGGCGACGTACGACGAGGGCTCGGCGTTCATGTTCGAGCCCGAGGTCCTCGACCCCGCGGTCGACTTCCTGGCCGCGCTGGCCGGCGGCGGTGCGGCGCTGGAGCTCGCCATCGGGACCGGCCGCGTCGCGATCCCGCTGGCCGACCGCGGCGTCGCGGTCACCGGCATCGAGCTGTCGCAGCCGATGGCCGACGAGCTCCACCGCAAGCGCGCCGACATCCCGGTCACCGTCGGTGACATGGCCACGACCCGCGTGGACGGTGGGTTCAGCCTCGTCTACGTGGTGTGGAACAGCATCGGCAACGTCCGCACCCAGGCCGAGCAGGTGGCGACCTTCCGCAACGCCGCAGCCCACCTCACCCCCGGCGGTCGCTTCGTCGTCGAGCTCTGGGTGCCTGGCATCCGTCGCTTCCCGCCCGGCCAGGACGCCGTGCCGTTCCACGTCGGGCGCCGGCACGTCGGCTTCGACACCTACGACATGACCACCCAGCAGGGCACGTCGCACCACTACCACCGGCACGACGACGGCACGGTCACCTACGGACAGAGCAACTTCCGCTACATCTGGCCGGCCGAGTGCGACCTGATGGCACAGCTCGCCGGGATGGAGCTCGAGCGGCGGGTCGCCGACTGGCACGGCGCGCCGTTCACCAACGACAGCGAGAGCCACGTGTCGGTGTGGCGCAAGCCCGCCTGACCTCAGTCCGCGCACCCACGGCGGTGACACCCGGCGAGGTGGTCGTCGACGAGACCGACGGCCTCCATGAGGGCGTACATCGTGGTGGGACCCACGTGGGCGAAGCCGGCCTTTTTGAGGGCCTTCGACATCGCCACCGACTCCGGCGAGGTGGTGGGCACGTCGGCCGTGGTGACCGGCGCCGGGCCGGGCTCGGGACGGAACGACCAGAGGAACTCCTCGAGCCCGCCCTGCTCGCGCAGCGCGACGGTGGCGCGCGCGTTGGTGATGGCGGCCTCGACCTTGCGCCGGTTGCGGACGATGCCCGCATCGGCCATCAGCCGCTCCACATCGGCCGGCCCGTAGGCCGCCACCACGTCGGCGTCGAAGCCGGCGAAGGCGGCGCGGAAGGCGGGCCTCTTGTTGAGGATGGTCAGCCACGACAACCCGGACTGGAACGCCTCCAGGGTCAGCCGCTCGAGGTGCGCCGTCTCCCCCGAGACGCGCATCCCCCACTCGGTGTCGTGGTAGGCGAGGTTGACCGGGTCGCCGGCGCCCCACGGGCAGCGGGCGACGCCGTCGTCGCCGA
>CAZDAO010000797.1:0-1873 GCA_964503015.1 uncultured Nocardioides sp.
CTGCTCTACCACGTGGTCCCGGGCAAGACGCTGACCAGCAACAAGGTGCTGAAGGCCAACGGCGCCAAGCTGACCACGGCCCAGGGCGGCAAGGTCAAGGTCAAGATCAAGAAGAAGCCGAGCCTGAGCATCACGCTCAAGGACCGGGACAAGAACGACGACGACCCGCAGGTCGTGCTGAAGGCGATCGACCTCAACAAGGGCAACAAGCAGGTCGCGCACGGCATCGACCGCGTGCTGCGTCCGATCGACCTCTGACCGACCGCTCGATCCGGGCCGGACGACGGCGATCCTGACGGGTGGGGGACGGCGATGACAGTCATCCCGTTCCCCACCCGCACGGGCCGCCGGTACGGTGGCCGCGTGGTCAGCGGAGTGATGGCGTCCGAGGGAGAGCAGGACGAGTACGTCCACTCGGTCGCCGCGCGCCTCGTCGCCGGCGAGGAGTCGGCCCTCGAGGAGATCTACGACCGGTGGTCGGCCCTGGTCCACACCTACGCCCTGCGGGCGCTGGGCGACCAGCACGACGCGGAGGAGGCGACCCAGCAGGTCTTCATCAGCGCCTGGCGCAGCCGCCACACCCTGACCCCGAGCCCCGTCGCCCTCCCCGCGTGGCTCCTCGGCATCGCCCGTCACAAGGTGGCCGACGTACGCGCCGCGCGGGCGCGCGATGCCGCCAAGGTCGCCGCTGCCGCCACGCTCCCCGAGGCGCAGCAGGTCGAGTCCGAGCCCGCCGACCGTGCGCTCGCCGACCGCCTCGTCGTGCGGCAGGCCGTGCAGGACCTGCCCGACCCGCGCCGCACCATCGTCTTCCTCGCGTTCTGGGAGGAGCGCAGCCACGCCGAGATCGCGGAGACCACCGGCCTGCCGCTCGGCACCGTCAAGAGCCACGTCCGTCGCGGACTGGTCCAGATCCACCAGCAGCTCGAGGGGGTGCGCCGTGCCACACGTTGACCTCGACGACCTCGCCGGGCTCGCCCTCGACGACGCCGACGCGGAGGTGCGCCAGCACGTCGAGTCGTGCGACGAGTGCAGTGCACTGCTGGCGGCGTTGACCGAGGCCCGCGCGCTCGTCGGCGAGGGCCCCCTGGTCTCCGCGCCGGCCCACCTGCGCGAGCGGGTGCTCGCCCACGTGCAGGCCGACGGCCTCAACGCACCCGACGTCGCGGCTCCGGTCGCCGAGCCGATCCCGCTCCCCGTCGGCGACCGCACCGGCTCGGGCCGCACCCGACGCGGGGTGCCCGCCTGGGTCGCCGGGCTGGCCGCCGGCGTCGCCCTGGTGGCCGGGCTGGGCATCGGCCGCCTCACGGTCGGCGACCCCGAGCAGCCCGAGGCCACCGACCCGCCCACCCCCGCCGGCACGGTGGTCGCCGCCGCCGACCTCACCGCGCTCGACAGCGACGCGCCGCGCGGCGAGGCGAGCGCCGTACGCTCCGACGACACCGTGACGCTGCGCGTGCGGGCGAGCGAGCTCGGCGACGAGGACGGCTTCCACGAAGTGTGGCTGATCAACGTCGACGGGACCCGCATGGTCGCCCTCGGTGTGCTCGCGCAGGGCGACACCGGCGAGTTCGACGTGCCGCAGGGCCTCATCGACGAGGGCTACCGGATCGTCGACATCTCGGTCGAGCCCGAGGACGGCGATCCCACCCACTCGGGTGTGAGCCTCGCGCGTGGCGAGCTGACCTAGCCGCCCCGGACCTCGACATCGCGGCCCGGGACGACTAGGAACGGGGCATGAGGTGGAGGTACGCGATTCTCGGCGGTACGGCGGTCGCCGGCACCGCGACGGCGATCCACGACCTGGTGCAGCGCAAGCACGCGATCCTGCGCAACTTCCCCGTCGTGGGCCACGGCCGCTTCCTCGTGGAGA
>CAZDAO010000798.1:0-1871 GCA_964503015.1 uncultured Nocardioides sp.
AGCAGGTGGTCGAGCGTGCGTCGGGCGGCGGCCGGCTGCTCGGCGATCTCGGCGGCCATCCGGGTGGGTGCGGGGGTGCTCATCGCGGTCCTTGACAGGTTCGAGGCGCTGGGGTCATGCTCTCCCAACTGGTACGTACCAGACCGTACCAATCAAACTTCCAGACGTCGAGAGGTGGAGATGGCCCGCAGGATCGACGACGGCCCCCGGCCCAAGCACGCGCAGCTCAGCGACGTGCTGGCCGAGCTCGCGGTGCGCGACCTGGGGCCGGACGCGGCGATCCCGTCCGAGCGCGAGCTGATGACGACGTACGGCGTCTCGCGCGCCACGGTGCGCAAGGCCATCGACAACCTCGTCGCCAGCGGGCTGCTGCACCGCATCCAGGGCAAGGGCACCTTCGTGGCGCGTCCGCGGGTGGAGAGCCGTCTGCACCTGGCGTCGTTCTCCCAGGACATGCTGCGCCGCGGGCTCACCCCCTCGACGCGCCTGCTGCGCGTGGACGAGGAGCGCCCGCCGGCTGAGGTGGCGAGGTCGCTGCTCCTCGGCGCCCGCGGCACCGCCTGGCGCATCGACCGGATCCGGCTCGCCGACGACCAGCCGATGGCCATCGAGCAGGGGTGGTACCCCACCTCGCTGCTCCCCGACCTCGACGCCGAGGACCTCTCCGGCTCGCTCTACACGCTCTTCGACGTCCGCTACGGCCTCGTCATCGACGCGGCCGAGCAGACGCTGTGGGGCGATGCCGCCGAGGGCACCACCTCGCGCCGCCTCGAGGCCCCCGTGCACACCCCGCTGCTCGTCTTCCGCCGCGTCTCCAGCGCCGCCGGCCGCCCGCTGGAGCACGTCGTCTCGCGCTACCGCGGCGACCGCTACCAGGTCCACATGACGCTCGGCCCCACCGCCGGCCCCGACTCCAGCACCGCACCAACCCCCACCCGCACCACCCGCACCACCAGAAGGGATCCATCGTGACGACCCAGGACACCGCCGCCGGCGGGACCACGACCGGGCGCAGGTTCAACCTCGCCCCCGTCCAGAAGTTCGGGCGCAGCCTCATGCTCCCGATCGCCGCGCTCCCCGTCGCAGCACTGCTGCTGCGGCTCGGCCAGCCCGACCTGCTCGGCGAGGACGGCCTCGGCTGGGTCGACGTCGCGGCCGTGATCGGCGCCGCCGGCAACGCGCTCTTCGCCAATCTCCCGCTGCTCTTCGCCGTCGGCATCGCGATCGGCATGGCCAGGAAGGCCGACGGCTCGACCGCGCTGGCCGCGGTGGTCGGCTACCTGGTCTTCAAGGGCGTCGGCGACGCGATGTCGCCCGTCATCCTGGGGCTCCCGAAGGAGGGTGACGACCAGCAGCTGATCAACTACGGCGTGCTCGGCGGCATCGTCTCCGGCCTGGTCGCCGCCTGGTTGTGGCAGCGCTACCACCGGATCTCGCTCCCGCCCTACCTCGCCTTCTTCGGCGGCCGCCGCTTCGTGCCGATCATCACCGCCTTCGCGATGCTGGTGATCTCGGTGCTGATGAGCTTCGTCTACCCCGCCTTCGACTCCGGCATCACCGGCCTCGGCGAGTGGGTCACCGACAACGCGGTCCTCGGTGGCTTCGTCTACGGCACCCTCAACCGCCTGCTGATCCCGCTCGGGCTGCACCACATCCTCAACAACCCGCCGTGGTTCATCTTCGGCGAGTACTCCGCCAATGGCGAGGTCTACCACGGTGACATCGCCCGCTTCCTCGCCGGCGACCCCACCGCGGGTGCCTTCATGACCGGCTTCTTCCCGATCATGATGTTCGCGCTCCCGGCCGCCGCCCTCGCGATCTGGCACGAGGCCAAGCCGGCCCACAAGAAGGCCGTCGGCGGCATCATGCTC
>CAZDAO010000799.1:0-1870 GCA_964503015.1 uncultured Nocardioides sp.
TGGCGGCCCGGCGCGTGGTGCCCCTGTGCTGGGGACGCGCCGGGCCGACGTGTCTGTGTCCTGCCCTCTCGGTGCCCCCTGAAACAACAAAACGCCCGGCCAGAGCCGAGCGTCTAAGTGCTTACACGGTAACGAGTTGAAAGTGGTTGCGGGGGCGGGATTTGAACCCGCGACCTTTGGGTTATGAGTGTATCCGGAGGGGTCACGGCACGCACTGGCGCATCGTGGAAGCGGGCGGTAACTGGCAGAAGAATCAGCAAGTTGGGACCGGGTCGCCTGCGTGGCAGGAGATGGGCGAAGATGGCGCGAAGTAGTCTGCAACCTGCCCTCTCAGTGCCCTCCCGAGCGTAAGGGAACGGTGACGCAAGCGTATCAGGCGGCACGTCGGTGGCCGGTGGCGTCTCCCGCACCCTTACGCCCCGCCAAGCATCCGCGCGTCGAGCCGCGACATCGCCGCGGCCCTGGTCTCCTGAAACAGATGCCCGTAGGTGTCCATCGTGATCTGGATGGACGCGTGCCCGAGCTGCGCGGATACGTACTTCGCGGGCTCGCCCTGGCCGATGAGGATCGACGCGTACGTGTGCCGCAGCGCGTGGAGCTGGGGCGTCCACTTGATCGCGCGGAAGGCCGGCCCAACCAGCTTCGACAACTCGTCTGGGTGCAGCGCCTTCTTGCTGTCTGACGCCGCCGGGAGCACCCATGTCCGGCTCTGCCCCTGCAGGCGCGCCTCCCGCCACAGCGTCACCAGGCGCGCCGGCACATCGACCGAGCGCGACGAGGTCGTCGTCTTTGGGCGCCGCTCGACCTTCCCCACGATGGTCCGACGCACCCGGAGCTGGCAGCGCGCGACGTCGAGGTCCTCCCACTGTAGGCCGCACAGCTCGCCCCGGCGCAGCCCGGTATAGAGCGCCAGCGTGAGGACGAAGCGCGCGAGTGGCGGCGTCGCGGCCTCGAGGAGCCGTGTCTGTTCCTCGGCGGTGAGCACCTGGCGCTCGACTTTCCGCGATCGGGCCCGGCGCAGGTACGTCGCGACGTTTGTCTTCAGCCAGCGTCGCTCGACGCCCCACGCGCAGGCGGCAGAGAGCACGCCGAGGATGTGGTTGTGGGTGCGCGGGCTGAGCGTGCCCTCGGCGTCCGCCTTCGCGGCCACGCGCGCGGCAAGGGCCCGGCCCCATGCGTCGACCTCGCGGCGCGAGAGCAGGTCCATGCGCCGGCCGTCGAGCCACGGGCGGATGTGCGTGGTCAGGTGGCTCTTGTACGCGGAGACCGTCGACGGCGAGAGGTCGCCGAGCGACTGGCGATACTCGAGGTCAGCGACGTAGGCGTCGAGCCATGTTTTCCCGAGCAGCCGCGGCGGCAAGTCGGGGTCGTCGAGCTCGGCGACGCGGACCACCTGCGTCGTGAGGTGCTTCTCGGCGTCGCCCTTCAGCTTGAACACCTTCCGCCGCTTCTGCGTGCCCTCGCGCCAGCAGGCGTGGTACCGGCGCTCGCCGGAGGCCGTCTCGCGACGTTCAATCCATCCGCGCATCAGGGCGTGTCCTGGTCGTCCGGGGGCGGTGCCTCCGGCAGCGGGAAGGAAACGTGCTCGAGCACGCCGCGGGCGTCCCGCGAGAGGACGAAGCGCGGCGCGAGCTGGGGGCGCGGCCGTCGCCGCAGGGTCAGCCCGCCGCCCTCGTGCGTCTGCTCGTAGGGCGAGGACGGCCCCGGCGTGTCTGTGCGATGGACGATGCGGGGGCGAGGGGGCGTAGGATCGTCCGGCATCACTGCACCTGCGTGAAGATCCACTGCACGTCGCGCGAGCGGGTGATCTCGACCACGCCGCCGTTGGTCACGTACGTGCCTTCGAAGGTGGGGCCGCTCCACGAGTAGC
>CAZDAO010000800.1:0-1866 GCA_964503015.1 uncultured Nocardioides sp.
GCCGAAGACGAAGAACAGGAGCACCCGCTTGTCCCTGTCCATGCCGGTGGCGACCATGCCGGCCACGATGTCGCCGCCGACGTAGGCGCCGAGCGCGGGGAAGAAGAACGCCCGCGCCCGGGGATGCAGCGCGAGGCCGATGTCGGCGGCGAGCACGGTGGGCGGCTGGGCCACAGGCATCACGAAGGGGGCGACGCCGAGCGGCTCGGGGTCCACGCCGAGCACCAGCGACGTCATCGTGGCGTTGCCGGCCACGGCGACCTCGTAGACCTGGGTCGGCTCGATGCCCGCCTCGCGGCACACGCGGGTCGCGAGCTCGGCGAGGGTGGCGCCTGCGGCGTCGCGCAGCCGGTCGAGGGCCTTGTCGTCCATCATCGTCGCGCTGATCCGCGTGATCACGTCGCCGCCGAACGGCTGCTGACGGTTCAGCGTCGATGCCACGGCGAGGGGGGTGCCGGTGCCGACGTCGAGGAGCGTGCCGACCACCGTCGTCGTGCCGAGGTCGAACGCGATGGCGTACCTCGTCGAGGTGGTGTCGCCGGGCTCGACGTCGACGAGGTCCTCGTCGACCACGACCGCGGTGACCTTGAAGTCGGACTGGCGGAGCACAGTGCCGAGCCGGCGCAGGGCATGGACGTCGGCGGTCAGCTCGAGGTCGTCGATGGCGTCGCCGAGGCGCGCCAGATCGGTGCGCTGGTCGGCGAGGGTGGGCTCCTCCAGCTCGACGTAGCGCTTCTGCACGGCCGGCCGCAGGATGACCTGGCGCCCGATCCCGACCGTGGCGGCCTTGGGGCGCGTGGTGAGCGGGGGCACCTCGACGGCGAGGTCGCGGGTCGCCTGCACCAGGCAGCCGAGCCGCCAGCCGTCGTCGAGCTGGGCCGGGGTGAACGTGCGGGCGTCGTGCCGCGTGACCGGGAGCTCGACGGCCGAGGTGACGCGGACCTTGCACTTGTGGCAGGTGCCGTGGCCGCCGCAGGTGGAGTCGATCGCGATGCCGTTCCACGACGCCGCGTCGAACACCGTGACGCCCGGCGGGACGCGTACGTCGCGCTGGGTGGGCGGCAGCTCGGCGCCGTCCTCGGCGCGACCCGCCACGGTGAACGCGAGGTCCACCCGCCCCGTGCCGTCGTGCGCTGCGGGCTCGGCCCCGGGAGGCTCGATGAGGCCCTCGCGGGCGACGTCCGCGAGTGAGAAGTCCGGGCCGTCGGGCGGCACCGTCACTACCCGGCCGCCGCCTGCTTGGCGCGGTGGGCGGAGATCCACGCCATGCCCCAGTCGTCGTGGCCGAGGAAGACGTCGGCGGCCTTGACGGCCTCGACGACCGCCGGGGTGCGGGTGTCCATGATCGCGCTGGTCAGCCCGGAGGTCATGGCCATCGGCAGCCACGTGGCGTTGAGGGTGTGGCGGCCCGGCATGCCGAACGAGACGTTGGAGGCTCCGCAGGTCATGTTGACGCCGAGCTCGTCGCGAATGCGTCGCATCACCTCGAAGGTCACCAGCGAGGTGGTGGTGTCGGCGCCGATCGGCATCGCGAGCGGGTCGATGACGATGTCGGCCTGCGCGATGCCGTACTCCTCGGTGGCGACCCGCACGATCTTGCGGGTCAGCTCGACGCGCTTGTCGGCCTCCATCGGGATCTCGTCGTGGTCGTTGGGCAGCGCGATGATCGCGGCGTCGTGCTTCTTGACCAGCGGGAGGATGAGCTCGAGCCGGTCGTCCTCGGCGGTGACGGAGTTGACCAGCGCGCGGCCTTCGTAGACCGACAGGCCGGCCTCGAGCGCCTCGACCACCGAGGAGTCGATGCAGATCGGCAGGTCGGTGAGGCCCTGGACCATCGTGATGGCCTTGGCGAGCAGGTCGGGCTCG
>CAZDAO010000801.1:0-1861 GCA_964503015.1 uncultured Nocardioides sp.
ACGTGCCCGAGCTGGCCGGCCGCGCCGCGGTGCCCGCGCACGATCCGGCCGTCGGCGACCAGTCCGAGCCCGATGCCCGTGGACGCCTTCAGGACCAGCGCGTCGTCGCTCTCGGTGAGCGTCGTCGGCGCGACCCGCAGCTGGGAGAGCGCCATGGCGTTGCAGTCGGTGTCGACGAGCACGGGGGCCGAGGTGACCTGGCGCAGGTAGGGCGCCAGGGGCACGCCGTCCCAGCCGGCGAGCGCGGGGGAGTCGACGCTCATCAGCCGCTCCGCGTCGACGACGCCGGCGAGCGACATGCCGACGCCCTTCACGTCCTCGGCCGAGCGGCCGACCGAGTCCAGCAGGTCGCCCAGGTGTCGCACCACCACCGGCATCACTTCGTCGGGGCCGGCGCCGACCTCCTGCTCGTGGCTGTGCGAGGCGAGCTCGGCGCCGTCGAGGTCGTGTACCGCCACCTGGGAGCGGCTGCGGCCGAGCGCGACCGACAGCACCAGCCCCGCGCCGGCGTCGAGCGCGAGCGTGCCGGCGGGCCGCCCTCCCGTGGCGGACTCCTGTCCGCCGTCGACCACCAGTCCTGCGCGCTCGAGGACCGCGAGCCGGGCGGTGATCGCGGTCCGGGACAGGCCGGTGACCCGGCCGAGCTCGCCGCGCGTGGTCGCCCGACCGGAGCGGATCAGGGCGAGCAGGTCCCCGGCGGTGGTCGGCTGGGGCGGCGCGGGAGTCGGGGACGGGGGAGCGTTGGTCATGGTGCGGCGATCATGTCACCCGGTGAGATATGTACACGAAAAACCAAAGTTATGTTGCCGAGAGGCGTAACGACCCGTAGCGTCTCCGCTCATGGTGTTCCCTTCGGTCGTCGAGCCCTGCGACTTCACCGTCTTCGGCGGCACGGGCGACCTCGCACTGCGCAAGCTCCTCCCGGCCCTCTACCTCCGCGACCGCGACGGCCAGCTGCCCGACGGGTTCCGGGTGATCGGGGTGTCCCGCGCCGACGCGGACGACGCGGCGTACCGCGCGATGGTGCGCGACGCGCTCGTCCACCACGTCCGCGCGCAGGACCTCGACGACGAGGTCGTCGACCGGCTGCTCGGTCGGCTGCACCACGTCGCGCTCGACATCGAGCACGTGGAGGACTGGCACCTGCTGCACGCCCGGCTCAAGGAGGGTGCGGCGAGCGAGGACGTCATCCGCGTCTTCTACCTGGCCGTCGCCCCGGGACTGTTCGGCACGATCTGCGAGCACCTCGACGAGGTCGGCCTGGTGACCGAGCGCTCGCGGGTCGTCCTGGAGAAGCCGGTGGGCACCGACCTCGCCAGCGCGCAGGGGATCAACGAGGCGGTCGGGCGGGTCTTCGACGAGTCGAGCATCTTCCGCATCGACCACTACCTCGGCAAGGAGAGCGTCCAGAACCTGCTGGTGACCCGGTTCGCGAACACCTTCCTCGAGCCGCTGTGGAACAGCCGCTGGGTCGACCACGTCCAGATCACCGCCGCCGAGACGATCGGCGTCGGTGAGCGCGGCGCCTACTACGACCGGTCCGGCGCCCTGCGCGACATGGTGCAGAACCACCTCCTGCAGCTGCTGTGCCTGGTGGCGATGGAGCCCCCGACCTACGTCGACCGCGAGACCGTCCGCGACGAGAAGCTCAAGGTGCTGCAGGCGCTTCGTCCGATGACGCCCGAGCTCGTCGACCGCGACGTCGTCGCCGGCCAGTACGGCGTCGGCCTGTGTGACGGCAGCCCCGCGCGGGCGTACGTCGACGAGGTGGCCGACCCGACCTCGACCACCGAGACCTTCGTCGCCATGCGCACCGAGGTGCAGAACTGGCGCTGGGCGGGCGTGCCGTTCTACCTGCGGA
>CAZDAO010000802.1:0-1854 GCA_964503015.1 uncultured Nocardioides sp.
CACCGGCGCGATCGGCAACACCGCCCTCGCGCTCGGCGCGGCCTCGATCGCGCTCGCAGTCGTCGTACCTGCGGCCGTGCCGACGATGCAGATGACCGTCTTCGACGGCAACGGGCCGGGGACCCGCGAGGTCGAGGTCAAGGACCCGATGGTCGACCTGCGTCGCGACCTGCGCCGTGGCGAGGACATCCCGCTGCTCTGGGTCACGACGTCCGGTCCGCGACCCACCTACCTCCGCCTTTCCGTGCTGGCCAACTTCAACGGCTCGCAGTGGACGCCGGGCGACCGCGAGATCCCGGAGTCGCAGACCGCCACCGGTCCCCTCCCGGCCCTTGACGGCGTGAGCAGCGCGGTGGCCCGCAAGGAGTTCAAGTACGACGTCCGCGTCGGGCCCGACTTCGCCTCGACCTGGCTGCCGACGACCGCCCAGGTCACCCGGATCGCCGCCGGCACCGACTGGCGCTACGACACCAGCACCCGCGACTTCATCGCCGCCCGCGACGAGGTGACCACGGCCGACCGCAGCTACGACTTCACCGGCGCCCAGCTGACCTACGACGCCGCCACGATGAACACGGCCGTCTCCGGTGCCGGCAGCGTCGCCGGCATCTTCACCGACGTGCCGCCCTCCCTCAACAACGAGATCCGCCGCTTGGCGGCGAGCGTCACCGCGGACGCCCCGACCCGGTTCCAGAAGGCCCAGGCGCTCCAGCAGTGGTTCCGCGAGGACGGCGGGTTCCGCTACGACCGCGCCCAGGTCGAGTCCGCCGGCAACGGCGGCGCCGACCTGATGGCGTTCATGGACGAGCGGGTCGGCTACTGCGAGCAGTTCGCCGCGTCGATGGCGATCATGGCGCGCGTCCTCGGCATCCCCAGCCGGGTGGCCGTCGGGTTCCTCGAGCCGGACAAGGCCACCAACGGCGCGTGGGAGTTCTCGGCCCACGACCTGCACGCCTGGCCGGAGCTCTACTTCCCCGGCTCGGGATGGGTGCGCTTCGAGCCCACGCCGTCCGACCGCGCGGAGAACGTGCCCGACTACACCACCACCGAGTTCGCCCCGGTCACCGAGAGCGCCTCCCCCAGCGCCACCCGCTCCACCGAGCTGCTGCCCGAGCGCGGCGAGACCACGGCCACCGACACCGGGGCGGCCGACGAGGACACCACGTCGATCCCCTGGATCCCGATCCTCGCCGGGGTCGCGGGCCTCGCGGTCGTGTGCCTCCTGCTGCTCATCCCGCGCCTGGTGCGCGGCAGCCGGCGGCGTCGCCGGCTCGCGGGCGACGTGGAGGACCTGTGGGTCGAGCTGCGTGACGTGGCGCAGGACCTCGGCCACTCCTGGCCCGCGGGACGCTCGCCGCGGCGGGCCGGTGAGTGGCTGGGCCGCCTGCTCGCCCGGCCCCTGGACGGGTCCGCGCGTCCGGACCGGCCCCGACGCGGCCGGGACCAGGCGCCCGAGGCGGCCGAGGCCCTCGACCGGCTGGTGGCGGCGCTGGAACGCAGCCGCTACGCCCGCGACCCCGAGACCTTCACCGCCGATCGCTTCCATGCCGACGCGCGCCTCGTCGAGCAGGCACTGGCCGCCGGCGTCACCCCCCGCGACGTACGGCGCGCCGAGTGTTGGCCGGCCTCGGTCGTGGGACGGCGTACGTCGTGGCGGCCGCGGCGGTCCAGCAGCACGCGCGCCAGCGAGACGCCCGTCGACCACGAGACCACCCGGACGGTCGACGAGCTCGTCGGCTGACCGGGCACTTCTCCCCGTCCGGGACACCGAGCGGGCACTTCCTCCCCGTCCGGGACACCGAGCGGGCACTTCCTCCCCGTCCGGGACACCGAGAGGGCACTTCCTCCCCGTCC
>CAZDAO010000803.1:0-1850 GCA_964503015.1 uncultured Nocardioides sp.
CTGGAAGACGCCGAAGCCGAGCTGGGGGATGGACGTGCCGTCGTGGAGCTGGAGGTTCGGAACAGTCATACAGGTCTCTACCCCTCGCCCCCGCGAGGTATTCCACTGGACGACGGGCCGTCGAGGGGTCATAGGCTCGCGACGTGATCCAGGACACCGACACCACGCCCGCACCGCTCGAGCTCCCCGGCGACGGCGACTGGCTCACCTGGGTGGGCGAGCGCTGCGAGGGCCGGCTGGCCGAGGCGCGCCGGCTGGTCGAGGAGGTGAAGTCCGGCTCGGGCGGCGCGCGCCAGGTGCTGGACACGTGGAACCGCGCGGAGACCGCCGTCGCCAACGCCGGGTCCGTGTCGGTGTGGGCCGAGGTCCACCCCGACGCCGCGGTGCGCGACCGGGCCGACGAGCTGGGCCAGGAGGTCCAGAAGTACGTCACCGAGCTCGGGCAGGACCGCGAGCTCTACGCCGTCCTCGACAAGATCGCCACCGCCGGCCTCGATGACCTCGACGACGACGCGCGACGCGTCCTCGAGCACACCCTGCGCGACTTCCGCCGGGCCGGCGTCGACCGCGACGAGGCGACCCGCGAGCGGCTGCGCGCGCTCAGCGAGCGTGGCGTGCGGCTCTCGCAGGACTTCGGACGCAACATCCGCGACGACGTACGCTCCATCCGCATCGCGCCCGAGCGTCTCGACGGCCTCCCCGAGGACTACCGCGCGGCCCATCCCGCCGGCGACGACGGCCTGGTCACGATCACCACCGACTACCCCGACCTCGTGCCCTTTGTGACGTTCGGGGCCGACGCCGACGCCCGCCGCGACCTGAGCCTGGCCGCCAACAACGTCGCCTGGCCGGCCAACGACGAGGTCCTCCAGGACATCCTCGCCGTGCGTCGCGAGACCGCCGACCTTCTCGGCTACGACTCGTGGCCCGACTACGACACCGAGGTCAAGATGATCGGCACCGGCGCGGCTGTGGCCGAGTTCATCGACCGCATCAGCGACGCGGCCCGGGAGCGGGCCGCCCAGGAGCTGGCGGTCCTGCTCGAGCGCAAGCGCCGCGACGACCCCGATGCCGACACCGTGGCGACCTACGACTCGCGCTACTACGCCGAGCTCGTCCGCCGCGAGCAGTACGACGTCGACGGCCAGGTCGTGCGGACGTACTTCCCCTTCGACCAGGTCCGGCAGGGCCTCCTCGACGTCACCGGGCGGCTCTTCGGCCTCCAGTGGACCCCCGTCGACCAGGCCGAGGCCGGCACCTGGCACGCGGACGTCGCGACCTACGACGTCGGGCTGGACGGGCGCCGGATCGGCCGGATCCACCTCGACCTGCACCCGCGCGAGGGCAAGTTCAAGCACGCGGCCCAGTTCGACGTGGTCAGCGGCATCGCCGGTGTGCAGCTCCCCGAGGGTGCGCTGGTCTGCAACTTCAGCCGCGGCCTGATGGAGCACGGCGAGGTCGTCACCCTCTTCCACGAGTTCGGCCACCTCGTCCACCACGTGCTCGGCGGGCAGGGTGACTGGGTCCGGTTCTCCGGCGTGGCCACCGAGTGGGACTTCGTCGAGGCGCCCAGCCAGATGCTCGAGGAGTGGGCGTGGGACGCCGACGTGCTGGCGACCTTCGCCCGCAACGCCGACGGCGAGACGATCCCGGCCGAGCTGGTGGCAGCGATGCGCCGGGCCGACCACTTCGGCAAGGGCACGCACGCCGCCCAGCAGATGTCGTACGCCGCCCGGTCCTACTGGTTCCACGCCCGGCAGCACGACGACCTGACCGCCTACGGCGACGAGCTCCAGCGCCGCTACTCGGTGTTCCCGCCGCTCGAGGGCGCGCACATGCACTGCAGCTTC
>CAZDAO010000804.1:0-1850 GCA_964503015.1 uncultured Nocardioides sp.
CGACCGATCAGCTCCCGCAACTTCAGCGTCATCCATGACAGGACCAGCGTGTCGTACCCGTCTTGGAACTCGGCGTGGTCGACGTGTTCGATCAGGCTTTCCCTCCGGTCACCATGGGCGCGGAAATCCCAGTCAGATGGATCCGCGGTGGTGTCCCCCGCAAAACGAAGCGCGAGGTCGAACCACGGCAGACGAGAGCGCAGTTCGCCGACCGACATGGGCGGACCAATTGCCTGGATCGCCGCCACCGCGGCCCGGCGGTCCTCGGAGTTGCGCAATTTGCGGCCGAGTTCGACAAGCTCACGCATCTTCTTCTGGGACTCAACGGCGCCACATACGGGAACCAGGGTACGGCTGGTGTCAGCCCCGCGCAGCGCCACCAGACGGAATACCTCAAGAGGCTGCGGCATGATTTCCTCCTGCGTGATCGCCCGGAAACCAGAGCCGGGATTAGCCGCGTCCCCGGGCGTCTGAACGATCCGGTTGTCGAATGCGAGTCAGGCGACCATCTACTCTCCTCGCACCCTGTACGAGGTTCAAGGCCCAGATTTGCAGCGGACGCCACGGCTGGCTGCGGGCCAGGTGCCGATGCTCGCCCGTAGGCGCTCATGCAGGCGCGTGATCACTCAGGAGTCGCAGTGGTTCCGCCGGATCCAGGCTGCGAGACAGCTGACAAGTAGTCGACTTGATACCACAAATCAGCCGCCGCACCCCCATGCCGAACCAGGCGCCGAGTACCGTCGACTCGGATCACTTCACCCTCTTGGTCATAGTTAGGATGATCTCTGTCCGTCACGAAAACTATGGTTCCAACGCTCAGCCATTCACTCGCACTCATCCCATCCTCCTTCGCGATGACCGAGGGCTCTACGTAGAGTCGACTCGGCTGAAACGTGCTCTGGTCAACAATCCACTCTGTCCGGCCGGGGCAGTGAGTGCAACGAGCTCGACACGCCTCAGTCGGTCATCACATGCGGAGCCAGATGTACTCGCGGCGGTGTGACGCACACTGTCAGTAGCGCGCATCGCGGCATCGGCGTGGAGTCGCGCTGTCGACTTCGCGTACGTTCGTGCACCCCCTCGGACCTTCAAGAAGCCGTGCCGTCCTCCTCCGGGGCGCTCATCCGCTCCGCGTACTCCGCGACGCTCTCGGGCGCCTCGGGATCAACCCCCAGGTCAATTCGCATGAAATCGAGCAGGCGCCAATACGCTCGCCAAGCTCTGCCGAATGCGTTCTCGATCTCGTCATTATTCGAATCGTCCAGCTCGACGGTGTGCCCAGCAAACGAGAGCGCAACCCACGCAGACCGAGTCGCACCGCGCACAGGCTTTGACCCGAACAGGTCGACGTAGGACACAGCCTCGCGAGCATCGTTCTCTGCGTCGCGCACCGCCTCCTTCTCTGCCGCGGTCGGCATGCGATTGACCGCCTGCCGACCGGCGCGCGGACTGCCGAGTGCGACGTGCCAACGCGAGAGCGCGGCGCAGAGACGAGCGTAGGCATCCCGCCGCTGATCCGTGACACGGTGCGAGTCCTCTCGGACGAGCGTGGCCTCTGTCGACTGCTGGAGGAACGCCCGCTGCCGTTCCTATCGCAGTTCGGAGGCATCGCGTTCCTCGCGCGCCCGGCGGCCGGCGAGCCACTGCGTCAGCCCGACACCTCCGAGCGTTCCGCATACACCGACCAGAGCGACCACGAGCGATATGTCCACAGGAGGTGACGCTAGCGGGACGCAGCGCCGCGTCAGGGCAAAGAAGCTGATGCTCCGCGCCGAGACTAACAAGCAAGACCGGGGGGTCTGCTGCACGAACGGGTGACAGTTTCGGTTAGGCCGCCTGGGTGGCGGTTG
>CAZDAO010000805.1:0-1849 GCA_964503015.1 uncultured Nocardioides sp.
GCTGATCTGTCAGGGTCATCGGTCTCCTTTGACGTCGGATGAGGCCAGGACTTGCCTCAGGGTGGAGGGGGTCTGTCGAGGCGTGGGTTCCTATGGCCGAAGTCCTCCTCGGGAGCGGGTGACGGTCGCACGGCTGGGCGACGGCGGTGTCGAGGTCGCGGTGAACCGGCCCAGCGCCATCTCGACGTACCGGGTGAGGTGGAGCCGCCGCAGGAACGCCTCGTCGTGGCTGGCGACGAGCAGCGCGCCACGGAAGTTTTCCAGCGCGCTGACGAGCTGGTCGATGCTGGCGAGATCGAGGTTGTTGGTCGGTTCGTCGAGCATCAGCAGCTGCGGGGCCGGCTCGGCCAGAAGCAGTGCGGCCATCGCGGCACGGAACCGCTCGCCACCCGAGAGGGTCGAGGCCTGCTGGTCCGCGGCGCGTCCTTGGAAGTGGAACCGGGCCAGGCGTGCCCGGCGCCGGTTCTCGTCCGAGGCCGGGGCGAAGCGTGCGACGTTCTCGACGACCGACAGGCCGTTGTCAACGATGTCGATCCGCTGCGGCAGCAGCCGGGCCGGCACGCGTAGCTCGCACACGCCGGCCGGCTCCAGCTCGCCCGCGATGGTGTGCAACAAGGTGCTCTTGCCAGAGCCGTTGCCGCCTACCAGGGCGATCCGCTCCGGGCCGCGCACCTCCAGACTGCCACGCACGCCGTTGCGCAGCTCGACGTCCTGCAGCCGCAGCACCACGCGACCTTCCGGCAGCTCGGTGCCGGGCAGGTCGATCCGGATCGGGGCATCGTCCCGGACTCCGTCCTCGGCCTCCGCGAGTCGTTCTCGCGCCGAGGTCAGGCGCTCCTCGTGCATGATGCGGTGCTTGCCCGCAGACACCTGGGCCTCGCGCTTGCGGGCGCCCATGACGATCTTCGGCTCACGCTTGGTGTCCCACATCTTCTGGCCATACCGCCTGCGCCGGTCGAGCTTGATGTGGGCCGCCGCGAGCTCGCGCCGCTGACGTCGGACATCGGCCTCGGCGACGCGGACCGCCCGTTCCGCGGCTTCCTGCTCCAGCGCCAGCGCCTCCCGATAGGCCGCGAAGTTGCCTCCGTACCAGTCGATCTCGCCGTCGCGCAGGTCGCCGACCTGGTCGACGTGTTCGAGCAGCTGCTCATCGTGGCTGACCACAACGAGCGCGCCGCGGAAGGACCGCACCGCCTCGACGAGCCGGGCCCGCCCGGACCGATCGAGGTTGTTCGTCGGTTCGTCGAGCAGAAGGACATCTGGCTCGTGCAGCAGCTCGGCCACCAGCCCGAGCAGGACGGCTTCGCCGCCGGAGAGCTCACCGATCCGCTGATCAAGCCCGCACTCCAGTCCGAGGCGCTCGAGCAGCGCGTGCGCCCGGTCCTCGATGTCCCAGGCGTCGCCGATCGTCTCCAGGACCGGTTCCGAGACGTCGCCGGCCTCGACGGCGACCAGGGCTCGGCGTACGTCGGCGATGCCCAGGAGCTCGTCGACACGCGCATCGACGCGCAGGGGCAGGTCCTGGCGCAGGTAGCCGAGCGAGCCGGCACGCCGGATCGAACCCCGGTCTGGGCGAAGTTGGCCGCTCAGGAGTCGGAGCAGGGTCGACTTGCCAGAGCCGTTGCGACCGACGATGCCGACGCGGCCGGCGTCCACGGCGAAGGACAGACCGGCGAAGACGGGCGTCCCGTCGGGCCAGGCGAAGTGGAGGTCGGAGACGGAGACGGCGGACAATCTAGTGGACATGGCTGCTCCTGAGACGCGTGAGGACGGGCACGACGGCGATCGGGGCGGCGTCTCAGAGGAGCAAGGGCGTTCTCCGTTCGGGCGATCGAGGGGTGATGTGGCA
>CAZDAO010000806.1:0-1848 GCA_964503015.1 uncultured Nocardioides sp.
GCCGCCGCGTGGGAGACCGCGACCGCGGCCGTGCTGCGCAAGGCGCGCCGCCTCGGTGAGGACGCGCCCGACTCCGACGTGTGGTCCGTCCTGACCCGCACCACGCTCGACGGCATCGACGTCGCCCCGATCGGCCAGCCGGCCGATCTCGACGGGCTGACGACCGGCGGCCGCCCGACGCGCACCGGCGCGTGGGACGTACGCACCCAGGTCGAGGTGGTCGACGACAAGGCCGCCAACGATGCCGTCCTCCAGGACCTCGAGAACGGCGGCACGTCGCTGCTGCTCCACCTCGACGGTGAGCGCGCGCACGACTGGGCCACCGTGCTCGAGGGCGTGCTGCTCGACCTCGCCCCGGTCGTCCTCGACCGCCCCTCGACCGAGCAGGTCGAGGCCTTCGCCGACTTCCTCGAGGGCGTGGAGGGTGCGCTGCACCCGGCCACGAACCTGTCCTTCGACCTGCAGACGCTGGAGATGCTGCACGCGCGCGTGCGGGAGGACGGCGCCACGGCGCGTGACCTGTTCGGCCCCGTCGTGCGGCGGGCCTTCCAGCTCGGCGTGCGCGGGCTGGTCGTTGACGGCACCGCCCTGCACGACCAGGGCGCCAGCGACGCCCAGGAGCTGGGCTGGGCGGTCGCGACCGGCGTGGCGTACCTCCGCCTCCTCGCCGAGGAGAACTTCGACGTCGAGTCGGCAGCCCGGCTCGTCGAGTTCCGGCTCGCCGCCACCGACGAGCAGTTCGCGAGCATCGCGAAGATGCGGGCCGCCCGGCGCCTGTGGGCACGCGTGCTGGAGGCGTCCGGCGCGACGGGCGACATGGCGCTCCACGCCGTCACCAGCCGGCCCATGACCAGCAAGCGGGACCCCTGGGTCAACATGCTCCGCGGGACCGTCGCGGCCTTCGCGGCCGGCGTCGGAGGAGCCGACGCGGTGACGGTCGTGCCATTCGACGAGCCGCTCGGAGTGCCCGACGCCTTCGGCCGCCGCATCGCCCGCAACACCTCCTCGCTCCTCATCGAGGAGTCGCACGTCGCCGCGGTCGCCGATCCGGCCGGCGGGGCCTACGCCGTCGAGAGGCTGACCGACGACCTGGCCCTCGCCGCGTGGGAGGAGCTGGGCCGGATCGAGGCGGCCGGGGGCGCGCTCGCCGACGAGGCCCGCGCGGGCGTGAAGGAGCGGGTCAGGACCGTCCGGGACGGGCGCGACGCCCAGGTCGCCGACCGGTCGCGTCCGCTGACCGGCGTCTCGGAGTATCCGAACCTCGCCGAGGTGCTGCCCGAGCGGGAGCACCGACCGCACCGCTACGTCCATCACTACGGCTGGGCCTACGAGGACATGCGCGCCCAGCCGGCCGAGCGGCCCGTCTTCCTCGCCACGATGGGCCCGATCGCCGCCCACACCGCGCGCGCCACCTTCGCGACCAACCTGTTCGCAGCCGGAGGCGTCACCGTCGAGGCGGCGGGTGCCACGGCCGACACCTCGGCGGTGCTGGAGGCCTATGCCGGCCAGCCCGTCGTCTGCCTCGCGGGCACCGATGCGGCGTACGCCGAGTGGGGGGCCGACCTCGTCACCGCGTTGCGGGCGGCAGGAGCGTCGTACGTCGTGCTCGCCGGCAAGCCGGGGGAGCGGACCGTGACCGACGTCGACGACTCGTGCGCCCTGGGGGTCGACGCGCTCGGCTTCCTCGGCCGGATCCGAGAGGAGCTCTCGAAGTGAGCACGCAGGGGAGCATCCCGAAGAACTTCGCCGACGTCCCGCTCGGAGGTTTCGAGGCTCCCCGCCCGAACCAGCACAGCGCTCGCACCTCGACCACCGAGGGGCGCGGTGAGCCGTGGGCCAGCCCGGAGG
>CAZDAO010000807.1:0-1846 GCA_964503015.1 uncultured Nocardioides sp.
TCCGCAGGTAGAACGGCACGCCCGCCCAGCGCCAGTTCTGCACCTCGGTGCGCATCGCGACGAAGGTCTCGGTGTCGGAGGGGCCGCCCACCTCGTCGACGTACGCCCGCGCGGGGGCGCCGTCGCAGAGCCCGACGCCGTACTGGCCGGCGACGACGTCGCGGTCGACGAGCTCGGGGGTCATCGGGCGCAGCGCCTGCAGCACCTTGAGCTTCTCGTCGCGCACGGTCTCGCGGTCGACGTAGGTCGGCGGCTCCATCGCCACGAGGCACAGCAGCTGCAGCAGGTGGTTCTGGACCATGTCGCGGAGCGCGCCGGACCGGTCGTAGTAGGCACCGCGCTCGCCCACGCCGATCGTCTCGGCGGCGGTGATCTGGACGTGGTCGACCCAGCGGCTGTTCCACAGCGGCTCGAGGAAGGTGTTCGCGAACCGGGTCACCAGCAGGTTCTGGACGCTCTCCTTGCCGAGGTAGTGGTCGATGCGGAAGATGCTCGACTCGTCGAAGACCCGGCCGACGGCCTCGTTGATGGCCTGCGCGCTCGCGAGGTCGGTGCCGACCGGCTTCTCGAGGACGACCCGGGATCGCTCGGTCACCAGGCCGACCTCGTCGAGGTGCTCACAGATGGTGCCGAACAGCCCGGGCGCGACCGCGAGATAGAAGACGCGGATGACGTCCTCGCCGACCGCACCCTCCTTGAGGCGGGCGTGCAGGAGGTGCCAGTCCGCGACGTCCTCGATGTCGAGCGCCACGTGGTGCAACCGGCCGAGCAGCCGTTCGACGACGTCGTCGTCGAGGTCCTGCGCGCGGACGTGGTGGACGAGCGCGTCGCGCACCATGGCGCGGTACGCCTCGTCGTCGGCGTCGGACCGGGACACCCCGATCACCCGGAACCCGTCGGGCAGCTGGCCGTCGCGGTCGCGGAGGTAGAGGGCCGGCAGCAGCTTGCGGAGCGCGAGGTCGCCCGTGCCACCGAAGACCGTGAAGTCGCAAGGTTCGACGACCGAAGGGAAGACCATGGGGCGAGACGCTACGGACCATTCCGTCTCGTCGCAACGCAACTTCCGTTTTTTTCAGACTTATCTCACGGGATGACACAATCGCCGCACCATGTCCCTCACCCCCGCCGCGTCGCCCCAGCCCAGCAGCGCGGGCGACCTGCTCGCGCTGATCCGGTCCGGCCGGGCGACGACGCGCGGCGAGCTCGGGCGGGTCACCGGCTTGTCCCGGACCGCGGTCACGGCCCGTCTCGCCACCCTCGAGCGGGCGGGGCTGGTGGCCGAGGGCGAGCAGGAGTCCGCCACCGGCGGGCGCCCCGCCGGCACGCTCGTGCTCAACGCCGGCGCCGGAGTGGTGCTGTCGGTCGCCCTGGGCCGCAGCCGCTCGCAGGTGGCGGTCCACGACCTCGACGGCTCCGAGCTCGCCTCGGTCAGCCACGAGCAGGAGGTGGGCGCCGGCCCGGACGAGGTGATGCCGGTCGTGGTCCGGCACCTCGCCGAGCTGCTGTCCTCCTTGGGGCGCTCGGCCGACGACGTGAGGGGTGTCGGCATCTCCCTGGCGGGTGTCGTCGACGCCGAGCGGCTGATGAGCGCCGACTCGCCGGCACTCGCCGGGTGGGACGGCGTCCCACTGGGTCCCTACGTGCGCCAGGTGACCTCCGCGCCGGTGCTGATCGACACCGACTGCAACGTCATGGCCCTCTCCCAGCTGCGCGTCGCGCCCACCACCCTCGGCGAGCGCGACGACGCGCTCGTCCTCAAGGCGTCCACCGGCATCGGGCTCGGACTGGTCACCGACGGCCGGATCGTGCGCGGGCACCGCGGCGCGGCCGGCCAGCTCGGGCACGT
>CAZDAO010000808.1:0-1845 GCA_964503015.1 uncultured Nocardioides sp.
GGCCAGCGTGGTGGCCGAGACGATCCCGGCGCGACCCCAGCCCGAGGTGGGCTCGACCCGCACCGTGTGGTCGCGCTCGCCGACGGTGAGCGTCAGCTCGTGGTCGTCCCACACCCGGTCGCCGAGCCTGCGTGGCAGCTCCTCGACGACGTCGTACGGCAGCAGCAGCACGTCGTCGGCCGGGGCGAGGTCGTCGGGTCCCCGGACCACGCCCGGTCGCTCGCCGACGCCGATGAGCGGCACCTCGACCGGGCCGATCGTCGCCACGGTCCCGTCGAGGGCGACCGACTCCGCCACGCCGTCGACCGCACCCGCCCGCTCGGCCAGGTCGGCCGCGAGCGGCACGTCCACCGCGGTGATGGTCGCGTCGAGCGGGTACTCCTCGTCCATCTCGCGGTCGAGCTCGGTGCGCGTGGACGCGAGCCCGGTGAGCACGGCCGTCGTCAGGGTGACCCCGACCAGCAGTGACGCCGCGGTGGTCGCCGTACGCCGCGGGTTGCGCACCGCGTTGCCGGTGGCGAGCTGGCGTACTGGGCCGCGTCCGACGAGCCGACCGACCGCGCGGATCAGTGCGGGCACCAGCACCGGCCCGAGCAGCAGCACGCCGATGAATGCGGCACCCCCGCCCAGCAGCATGACCGGAACGGTGTGCGAGACCACGGACACGACGAGCAGGAACGTCCCGCCGGCCAGGAAGAGCGCGGCGAGCGCCAGGCGCCAACGACCCGCGGCGGAGCGCACGTCGACCCCGGTGTCGGGCCGCAGCGCCGCCAGCGGGGCGACCTTCGTCGCGCTGCGGGTCGGGAGCCAGGCGGCGAGGAGCGTCACGACCAGGCCGACGACGAACCCGCCGCCGGTCCAGAGCGGGTCGAGCGCGGCGGTGCCCATGTCGGCGTACCAGCGCCGGACCAGGGCGACGAGGCCGTAGCCCAGCGCGGCGCCGACCACGACGCCGAGCGCGGACGCGACCAGGCCCAGCGCCAGGGCCTCGAGGCGCACGGCCCGGCGCAGCTGGCGACGGGTGACGCCGACGCAGCGCAGCAGCGCGAAGTCGCGCATCCGCTGGGCGAAGAGGATCGCGAACGTGTTGGCGATGACCATCACCCCCACGAACAGCGCGATGAACACGAAGACCAGCGCCATGATCGCGAGCACGTCGACCCCGCGTGAGATCTCGGCCTGCCGGGCGGCGACCCAGTCGTCCGCAGGCTCCACGGTCGCGCCCGGCGCGACCTCGGTCGCGACGTCGGGCGGACCGCCCCACGCGACGGCGTCGACCCACAGCGTGCCGCGGAACCGGTCGAGGACCTCCCACGGCACGTAGAGCGCCGCGCCCATCGCGGCCGGGCTGTCGACGAGGCCGACGACCTCGACGTCGGCGGCCGCCTCAGCCGTGCCGATGCGCAGCACGTCGCCGATGGCGACGTCGGTGCTCTTGGCCGCGTTGACGTCGGCCACGGCCTCGTCGGGCGCGGCCGGGAAGCGGCCCTCCTCGAGGTCCTGCCACTGCAGGGCCGGGTCGAGCGACACCTCGGCGACGTCGGCCGTCGCTGCGAGCTGAACGCCGTCGCGGCTCACCCCCTCCATGGCATATCCGAGGGACAGGGCCGGGATCCCGCGCTCGGCGCCGGTGTCGACCAGCCGGGCGGCGTCCTTCGCGTCGTCGACGGTGACCACGTGGTCCACGGCGGCGACCGGCGCGCCGACGTCGGCGGTGAGGCCCTCGCGGGTCGCGCCGGTGAGCATGCCGGTCACCACGACGAAGGCGACGCCGATGACCACGGCGAGCCCGGCGGCGACGTACCTGCGCGTGTGGTGGCGCAGCGACGCGAGCAGCACCCCGCG
>CAZDAO010000809.1:0-1839 GCA_964503015.1 uncultured Nocardioides sp.
GCCGATCCGTCCCTGTTCCGGCACGGTGTGGCACATGTCAGCCCGCACCGGCTCGTGGGATGTGGACGGTCCTGTGCCACATCGGTCCCAGGGAACGCCAGGTCCCGGTGCAGGGTGTGACACAACCGGTCACACCCGCGTCCGCCGGATCGTCAGACAGGTAGCAACCCGCTCGACCCAGGAGATCTCGATGAAGACCATGACCTGCCGCCAGCTCGGCGGCCCGTGCGACCTGGCCCACCGGGGCGAGACCCACGACGACGTGATCAACGCCCAGGACCAGCACCTCAAGGAGGCCGAGAAGGCCGGCGACGCCGCCCACCAGCCGGCCCGCGACGAGATGAAGGGCCGCTGGCGCCACCCCAAGAAGTCGCTGGGGTGGTACCGCGACATGAAGGCCGCCTTCGCCGCCCTGCCCGAGGACTGACCCGTCCGCCGGCGACGGTTCACCATGGGATGTCGATGAACAGGCGCTTCCCACGATCAATTGACCGTGGGAAGTGCCTGTTCGGCTGCATACCTTGGTGAACAGTCAGCGGCGGCGGTCGGCCAGCACCCAGGCCGCGCCGGCGGCCACGGCGGTGACGCCGAGCACCGACGGCCACACGCCGACCTTCTTGGCCAGCGGGTGCGAGACGCCCATCGCGGTCCAGTACGCCGCGGTGAGCCCGGCCGTGAGCGGCGCGCCGCCGACGGCGTACCACTGCCGCGCCGCCAGCACGTTGGCGCCGAGCATGGCGGCCCCACCGAGGGGGCGTACGCCGGTCTGCTGGGCGAGCGCGAAGCCGCCGACGAGGCCGCCGGCGAGCAGGGGAGCGGTGGGGACGCGGGTCAGGTCGGGCACGGCCCGAGCCTAGCCAGCGTGCCCACCGCTCCTGCCCGGTGCGTCAGCTGTGCCCGACGCGGCCCTTGCTGCCGGCCGCCCAGCAGACCTTCCCGACGCAGTCGACGACGTGGTAGCCCTTGTCGCTGACCCGCTTCCACGAGGCACCGCCGTCGGTGGTGATGCTGGAGCCGGCCGAGCCGTCGTAGTCGCCGGTCGCGAGCGCGAACCGCCAGCCGCGCAGCACGGTGACGTCCTCGCCGATGTGCGTCAGGTCGCCACCGAGGGTCCAGGTCCGCCCGTTGCGGGTGTACGCCGTGGTGTCGGCGGTGTCGTCGGCGTCGGCGAAGTCGCCGCCGACCGCGATGCCGCGCTGCGGCGAGGCGAACGCGCCCGCGAACCCGCCTGCGGACTCACCCGCCGGGATGCCGGACTCGACGGCCGTCCACGTCAGTCCGCGGTCGACGGACTTCAGCACGCGGGACTTCGCGCCGCCGGTGATGATGAACGCGGCCCGGCCGGCGGTGACCAGGCAGTCGCCGCTGGCCGCGAAGCCGAACTCACCGTCGGAGGCGGGCATCCCCTTGGAGGGCAGCACCTCCCAGCTGCGGCCGCGGTCGTCGGTGGACAGGATCCGCAGCTTGCCGCCGACCGGGTCGCTCACCGCCAGCCCGCGGCGGCCGTTGCCGTAGAAGGCCATGCAGTCGTAGAACGCCTTCTCGTCGGTGTTGCGGAAGGACTCGGTCCAGGAGGCGCCGCCGTCAGTGGACCGGTAGATCCGGGAGGCCTCGCCCGGGCCGATGGCCAGGACGTGGGCGACCTTGCCGTGCACCTCGACGTCGCGGAACGACAGGCCGGCGGTGTCGGTGGGGCTGACGTCGCTCCAGGTCGCGCCCCGGTCCGTGGTCCGGAAGACCCGGGCCGGGCCGCCGTCGGTGAGGCTCTCGCCGGTCACCCAGGCCTCCTTGCGGCTGACCGCCTCGAGGCCGCGGAAGTTCTGGTCGGCGTCGAGGACC
>CAZDAO010000810.1:0-1838 GCA_964503015.1 uncultured Nocardioides sp.
GCACCCGAAGATCTACGACGAGATCGTGCGGATGGTCGCCGAGCGCGCACCCTCGCGCGACCAGTTCCTCGCCGAGGTCGTCGCCGAGATCGAGCACGACCTCAAGGCGGCGCGCATCCACGCCAAGGTCACCGGTCGGCCCAAGCACTACTACTCGATCTACCAGAAGATGATCGTGGGCGGCCGCGACTTCTCCGACATCTACGACCTCGTCGGGATCCGCATCCTCGTCGACGAGGACCGCGACTGCTACAGCGCGCTCGGCGTCATCCACTCGCGGTGGAACCCGGTCCTGGGGCGGTTCAAGGACTACGTCGCGATGCCGAAGTTCAACATGTACCAGTCGCTCCACACGACGGTGATCGGCCCGCAGGGCAAGCCCGTCGAGGTGCAGATCCGCACCTTCGCCCAGCACCGCCGCGCCGAGTACGGCGTCGCCGCGCACTGGAAGTACAAGGAGAACACCAAGGCCGGCGTCGACACCGACAAGCTCGGCGACAAGGACGACATGACCTGGCTGCGCCAGCTGCTCGACTGGCAGAGCGAGGTCGAGGACCCGGGGGAGTTCCTGGAGTCGCTGCGCTTCGAGATGAACCAGCAGCAGGTCTACGTCTTCACCCCCCGCGGCGACGTGATCTCCCTGCCGATGGGCTCGACCCCGGTCGACTTCGCGTACGCCGTGCACACCGAGGTCGGCCACCACACCATCGGCTCCCGGGTCAACGGCCGGCTCGTGCCGCTGGAGTCCACCCTCGACAACGGCGACGTGGTGGAGGTGTTCACCTCCAAGTCCCCGACGTCCGGCCCGTCGCGCGACTGGCTGAACTTCGTGCAGTCCCCGCGCGCCCGCTCCAAGATCCGCCAATGGTTCACCAAGGAGCGGCGCGAGGAGGCGATCGAGCACGGCAAGGACCAGATCGCCAAGCTCATGCGCAAGGAGGGCCTGCCCCTCACCCGCCTGATGACCCACGACGTGCTCTCGCTCGTGGCCGAGCACTTCCACCACGCCGACGTGTCCGCGCTCTACGCCGCCGTCGGCGAGGGCAACCTCAGTGCCCAGGCCGTCGTACGTCGTGTCATCGACCTCCACGGCGGCGACGAGGGCGCCCAGGAGGACATGTCCGAGGGCGTCACCATCACCGGCCGGTCCCGCGCCGCCGCCAAGCGCGGCCCGACCGACTCCGGGGTGATCGTGCGCGGCGTCGACGACCTCTGGGTCAAGCTCGCCAAGTGCTGTACGCCCGTGCCGCCCGACCCGATCCTCGGCTTCGTGACCAAGGGCGGGGGCGTCTCGGTGCACCGCAAGGACTGCACCAACGCGGCGAGCCTGCTCGGCCAGCCCGAGCGGGTGCTCGAGGTGGAGTGGGCCCCGACGTCGCAGTCGACCTTCCTGGTCAACATCCAGGTCGAGGCACTCGACCGCGCCCGCCTGCTCTCCGACATCACGATGGCGCTGTCCGACGCCCACGTGAACATCCTCAGCGCCACCCTCTCCACCACCCGCGACCGCGTCGCCAAGAGCCGGTTCTCCTTCGAGATGGCCGACGCCGCGCACCTCGACGGCGTGCTGCGCGCCGTCCGCGCCGTCCCCGGCGTCTTCGACGCCTACCGCGTCACCGCATAGTCAGCCGACCGGGCACTTCCTCGCGCTGGATCACGCCGAGCGGGCAGTTCCTCGCGCTGATTGATGCCGAGCGGGCAGTTCCTCGCGCTGGATCACGCCGAGCGGGCAGTTCCTCGCGCTGCAGGGCGCCGAGCGGGCGATTCCTCGCGCTGGACCCCCGGCAGGCCTGACGTACACGTGTCCGGGACGTGGCCCTCCGGCGGCGGTCGTCGGG
>CAZDAO010000811.1:0-1826 GCA_964503015.1 uncultured Nocardioides sp.
GGCGACAACGCGACGATCCTCGGCGTCGTCACGGCGGTGCTGCGCAGCCTCTGAGGTTCTTGGTCTCGACACGGGCGCTGAGCGCCCTGCTCAACCAGCGGTGATCGCCGCGGCGACCAGCGCGGCGACCACGTCCTCGGTGCCAGCTCGCGGACGTGTCGCCCGCCGCACCGCGTGGACCCCGCGTGTCGGCGGGTCCACGAGACGTCGTACGGCGACGCTCGCCGGGAGCGCGGGCACCAGGAGTCCCGGCACCAGGGCCACCGCCCGGCGCGGCGGCGTACTTCACGATCCACGCTCTCGCGAAGGACGTCCGGCTGCTCGCCGAGGCGGGCGGTCCACCCGGTCCCTCCGAGCGGATCCGTGCCCTGCTCGACAGCGGCGCCGTCGTCCCTGACGACGACGTCACCGCGCTCTGCGTGCCGGCGGCGTACCTGGCGGAGGTCCGATGAGCACCGGCATCGAGGACGTGCTGGTCCCGCTGCTGGCCTACGCGCGCGGCCATGCCACGGGCGACCCCGCCCACCACCGCGAGGCGTTCCTGCCGACCGCGCACGTCGAGGGGATCCGCGACGGGGCGTTCGTGTCGATGGACCTCGACGAGTTCTGCACCCTCTTCGGGGGAGCGCCCGCCGACGACGAGGCGGAGCGCTCGCGCACCGTCGACGAGATGCACGTCCACGGGACCGTGGCGACCGCGACGATGACGCTGCGGCACGGCGAGTCCACCTTCACCGACATGTTCGTGCTGCTCCGCGTCGACGGGCGCTGGCGGATCGCCAACAAGGTGTTCCACCTGCACGGACATTGAAAGGTCCACCACCACCGGACACGATGGCTGCATGAGCCACGTCAAGGAGTCCTACGACTACGTCATCGTCGGTGGAGGTGTCGCCGCGGCCAGCGCCGTGAAGGGCATCCGGTCGCAGGACGAGGCGGGCACGATCGCGGTGCTCGGGTCGGAGCCCGACCCGCCGGTCTACCGCCCCGACCTGTCCAAGGATCTGTGGCTCGACGACGACAAGAGCCTCGACGACTCCTCGCTCGCCGGCGACCTCGAGGACGACGACCGGGTCGACCTCGTCCTCGACACGACGGTGACCGAGCTCGACCCCGACGGGCACGCCGTACGCCTCTCTGACGGCAGCCGCGTCGGCTACGGCAAGCTGCTGCTGGCCACCGGCGCCGAGCCGCGCGTGCTCGAGGTCGCGCCCGGCCCGAAGGTCGTCTACTACCGCACCGCTGCCGACTACCAGCGCCTCCGCGCGGCCGTCGGAGCCGGCAGCCACGTCGTGGTCGTCGGCGGCGGCTACATCGGCTCCGAGCTCGCCTCCGCGCTCGTGCAGAACGACGTCCGGGTGACGCTGGTCCTCGACCTCCAGGACGTCCAGGAGCAGATGTTCCCGCGCGCCCTCGCCGCCACGCTCACCAAGGCGTTCGCCGACCGCGGCGTCACCGTCGTGCACGGCACCGTGGCCAGCGGGGGCGAGACCGACGGCGGCGTGCAGGTCACCCTCGACGACGGCACCGAGATCACAGCCGATGCCGCCGTCATCGGCGTCGGCGTCATCCCGCGCACCGGCATCGCCGAGGCGGCCGGCATCGAGGCCGACAACGGCATCGTGGTCGACGACCACCTCCGCACGAGCGCGCCGGACGTGTACGCCGCGGGCGACGTGGCGTCCTACCCCGACGCGCTACTCGGCCGGCGGCGCGTCGAGCACGTCGACCACGCCGAGAAGTCGGGCGAGGCGGCCGGGAAGGCAATGGCCGGGGCCGACGAGGCCTACGACTACACGCCGTTCTTCTGGTCCGACATCCTCGAC
>CAZDAO010000812.1:0-1824 GCA_964503015.1 uncultured Nocardioides sp.
ATCGCCGTCATGTACTCGCGGCGCACGAGGGTGAGGCCCTCGGCCAGGGTCGCCGGGTGCTCGGCGAGCAGCTCCTGCAGGTGCTTCTCCACGCCGTCCTTCTGCAGGCCCGGATCGACACCGAGGTCGTGCGAGCTGTCGTGCAGGACCTCGTCGATGAGGATGCGCAGCGTGTCGTCCGACTTGGTCGCGGTCACCAGCCACTCGGGCCGGCCGTCCTCCGACACGCCCTCGCGGACCGTGCAGGGGGGTGACATCCAGTTCAGCGGCTTGTAGGAGCCGCCGTCGGAGTGGATCAGCACGGACCCGTCCGACTTCAGCATCAGGACGCGGGTGGCGAGCGGCAGGTGGGCCGAGAGCCGGCCGGCGTAGTCCACCTGGCAGCGTGCGACGACGATCCTCACGACGGGCGAATCTACAGTGACCCCGTGACCGACCACGCAGTACGCCCCGCGCGCCAGCGAGACATCGCGCAGCTCGGCCTCGACCCGGCGCCCGAGCGCCCCGGCTTCGTCATGGTCGCGGGTGACCCGCCGGTCGGGCACGTGCGCGTCGACCTGCTCGACGGGCACGCCCACCTGCACGAGGTCGTCGTCGGGGTCGACCTCGACGGCAGCACCACCCGGGCGCTGGTCGAGGCGGCCTGCGAACGGCTGTCCGCGCGCGGGCACGGCCAGGTCACCGCGGCGCCGTACACCGGCGCGGAGGCGGCCGCCTACGCCGCGCTGGGCTTCGCGCCCGTCCCCGAGGAGGAGCCGCTGCCCGGACCGCTCGCCGGGATGCGCGACCAGACGGGTCGCACGCTCGTGCGGCGGGTCCTGAGGGCCCACCGCAGCGCCGACGACCTGGCCGGCTTCCTCCCGGCCCTCGACGACTCCCCGCGCGACGTGGGTGTGCTCCGCGCCGTGGTCCGGCGACCCGCCCCGGGCCAGCGCGAGGTGCTGGAGGTGGGACACCTCGACGTCACCGAGGGCCTGGTGGGCGACACGTGGGCCGCCCGGGGGAGCCGCCGGACGCCGGACGGGTCCGCACACCCCGACATGCAGCTCAACATCATGAGCCACCCGCTCATCGAGTTCCTCGCGCAGGACCCCGACCGCGAGGCGCTGGCCGGTGACCAGATGTTCCTCGACCTCGACCTGTCCCACGCCAACCTGCCGGCCTGGAGCGAGCTGCACATCGGAGGGCCGGACGGAGCGGTCATCGTGGTGACCGACCAGCCGCACAACGGCTGCGGCAAGTTCATCGCCCGCTTCGGCCGGGACGCGATGGCCTTCGTCAACGGCCCGGAGGGCAAGCCCCGGCGGCTGCGCGGGCTGTGCGCGAAGGTCGTGCGCCCCGGGCCGGTGCGACCCGGTGACGAGGTGGTCGTCGTACGCCCTCCGGTGCCGCCGGGCACGTGACGGTTGCCACACCCGCATGGGGGAGGAGGCATGGGAGCATGCGTCCCATGACTGAGGAGACTTCCCGCGAGTTCACCACCGTCGGCGTGATCGGCCTGGGCACCATGGGCGCCGGCATCGCCGAGGTCTTCGCCCGCAACGGCTACGACGTGATCGGCGTCGAGCAGAACGACGCGGGCGTCCAGCGCGGTCGTGAGCACCTCGAGCACTCGACGGGTCGAGCGGTCAAGCGCGAGAAGATGACCGAGGAGCAGCAGGCCGAGCTCCTCGGCCGGATCACCCTCACCACGTCGATGGCAGACCTCGCGGACGCCGACCTCGTCGTCGAGGCCGTCGTCGAGTCGCTCGAGGTCAAGAAGTCGATCTTCCGGACGCTCGACGGCATCGTCCGCCCCGACGCGGTCCTGGCCACCAACACCTC
>CAZDAO010000813.1:0-1824 GCA_964503015.1 uncultured Nocardioides sp.
TCGTCAACGCCCTGTGCGTCGGCGTGCTCCGCCACGAGGACCTCCACCTCGCCAAGGCCTCCGGCGTCGGCAACCAGGTCGTGCTCTACGGCGCCCGCACCGGCGGCGACGGCATCGGCGGGGTCTCGGTGCTGGCCTCGGAGACCTTCGACGAGACGGGTCCCGCGAAGCGGCCCAGCGTCCAGGTCGGCGACCCGTTCATGGAGAAGCTGCTCATCGAGTGCACGCTCGAGCTGTTCGCGGCCGGCGTGATCGCCGGCATCCAGGACCTCGGCGGTGCGGGTCTCTCGTGCGCCACCTCCGAGCTGGCCTCGGCCGGCGACGGCGGCATGCACGTCGAGCTCGACCGGGTGCCGCTGCGCGACTCCACGCTCGCGCCCGAGGAGATCCTGATGAGCGAGTCGCAGGAGCGGATGATGGCGGTCGTCGAGCCCGGCGACGTCGAGGCCTTCATGGCGATCTGCGAGAAGTGGGACGTGGAGGCCGTGGTGGTCGGCGAGGTCACCGACACCGGCCGGCTGCACATCGACTGGTACGGCGAGCGCGTCGTCGACGTGCCCCCGCGGTCGGTGGCCCACGACGGCCCGACCTACCAGCGCCCCTACGCCCGCCCCGGCTGGCAGGACGACCTGCAGGCCGACGACGCCTCCCGCCTCCCGCGTCCGGCAACGGGTCAGGAGCTGCGCGAGACGCTGCTGCGGCTGGTCGCCTCACCCAACCTGGCCGACAAGTCGTGGATCACCGACCAGTACGACCGCTACGTCCAGGGCAACACGGTCCTCGCCCAGCCCTCTGACTCCGGCATGGTCCGCGTCGACCCCGCGACCAACCTCGGCGTCTCGGTCTCCACCGACTGCAACGGCCGGTTCGCCAAGCTGGATCCCTACGCCGGGGCGCAGCTCGCGCTGGCCGAGTCGTTCCGCAACGTCGCGACCGGCGGGGCCCGGCCGCTCGCGGTCTCCGACTGCCTCAACTTCGGCTCGCCCGAGGACCCGGACGTGATGTGGCAGTTCGCGGAGGCCTGCCGCGGTCTCAAGGACGCGTGCCTCGAGCTCGGCATCCCGGTGACCGGCGGCAACGTCAGCCTCTACAACCAGACCGGCGAGACGGCGATCCTGCCGACGCCGGTGGTGGCCGTGCTCGGCGTCATCGACGACGTCACCCGCCGCACGCCGACCGGCTTCCGCGCCGCCGGCGAGCGGGTCTTCCTCCTCGGCGAGACCCGCGACGAGCTCTCCGGGTCGGAGTGGGCGCACGTCGTGCACGGGCACCTCGGCGGGCTGCCCCCGCGGCTCGACCTCGCCGCCGAGCAGGCGCTCGCCTCGCTGCTGCAGGACGCCGCCCGCGACGGCGTCGTCACCAGTGCCCACGACCTCTCCGACGGCGGCCTGGCGCAGGCGCTGGCCGAGTCGACCTTCACGGCCGGCATCGGCGTCTCGGTCGCGCTGCCCGGCGACCCCTTCGTCGACCTCTTCTCCGAGTCCGCAGGTCGGGCCCTCGTCACGGTGACCGACGAGCAGGTCGACGCGCTGCTCGCCCTCGCCGAGCGCCACGGCGTACCCCTCACGCCCCTCGGCCGCACCGGCGGCGACACCCTCTCCGTCGAGGGCGCCTTCGAGGTCTCCGTCGCCGAGGTGAAGGCGGCCTGGCAGGCGACCCTGCCGGCCGTCCTCGGGGGCTGAGCACGGGATACCTAGGGACGAAGTGGTAGGCGAAACACTCGTTCCGCCTACCAGATCGTCCCTAGATACCCCGGGGTGCGAACGTCTCTCAGCTCGAACGGCGCATCGCCCGCACGCCGACCCAGAGGCCGAGGGCCGCGAC
>CAZDAO010000814.1:0-1820 GCA_964503015.1 uncultured Nocardioides sp.
TCGGCGCCGTACGGCTGCGCCTCGTGACCGTCCCGCACGACGGCCTCCCGACGGCGTACGCCGACCTGCGCGGGGCGATCGTGTGCGACCTGGTCAGCGGCCGGCGTCGCGACGAGGTCCTGTCCCGGCTGGGCCCCGACCCGCTCCCCGGTGGCGCCGTTGTTGTCGACGTAGCCGATCACGACGGTGGCCCCGCCCTCGATGGCCTCCCGGATCGCCGCCAGCGCCCCGGACGGCGTCGTGGTGGCCGTCGCCGGCGGACGTGAGGACTCGGCCCGGTCGCCGGCCCGGATCGCCGTGGCCACCGCCTGCACCTGGGCCGCCCGACGGGCCTCGACCGCTCCGGCCGGGCGACGACCGCGCCGGCCGCGGGCGCGCTGCAGGTCGGGGCGGCTCACCCGGACCGTGCCGTCGGCCGCCTCGACCACGGGTGCGGCGCCGAGCTCACGCAGGCGCGGCAGCAGGACGTCGAGCGGCGAGGTGGCGATCGCCACGGTCGGCGCGAGCAGCCGCAGCCCGAGGGTGCGGGCCCGCGGGTCGTGGACGAGCGCGGCGAGCGCCGCCTCGTCGTCGGCGCGCAGGAACGCCTCGGCGTGGCCGACGCGCACCGAGCCGAAGGTGCGGGCCACGTCGTCGACGAGGAACTCCAGGGGCTGGGGGACCGGGGTCTGGGACACGGCGCTCAGGAAGTCGCGGACCTCGAGCGCGGACCAGCCGGCGTCGAAGCCGCGGCGCAGCGAGCCGGAGGTGAAGCGGTAGACCGTCGCGCCGCCGCGCGACTCGACGTCCGCGAGCAGGTGCAGCCGGCGTGCCACCTCCGTCTCGAGGGGGCCCGGTGCGACGGCCGTCAGGTCGGCCTGGAGCAGCACCTTGTCCACCGGGCGCGGCAGGTGAGGGTCGATCGCCGAGGCGGCACCGGGAAGGTCGCTCGCGGCCACCAGGCGGCCGCTCGGAGGGAGTCCGCCTGCCCCGCTGACGCCCAGCGCCGCGGCCTCCGCGAGGGCCGCCGCGACGAGGTCGGTGAACACCGTCGGGCGCCGCGGGCGCAGCCAGCCGACCCGCTGCACCAGCGACGGGATCCCGGTGCCGGCCGCGAGCACCTCGCCTTCGGGCACCTCGGCGAGGACCTCGAGGGCGAGCCGACGCGCCTCCTCGGCCAACCCGCTGGACAGCTCAGGGGCCAGGGCGTTCCACGTCTTCCCGGCTGCGTCGCGCCGGCCGACGAGTGACGGCACGCGACTGCTCGCCAGCCACCCGCCGACCAGCCGCGCCCACCGCTCCGCGATCGGACGCCCCGACCACACGTCGAACTCGTCCGTCGGCAGCCAGGCGGGCGAGCCGTCGGGCTCCGTGCCCTCGGCGACCAGCCCGGCGGCCATCGTGACCTCGACGAGCAACGCGGCGCCGGCCTCGTCGACGTGGAGCTCGCGGGCGACCGCCTTGAGGTCGCGCACCGCGAGCCCGCCGCTGCGCAGGACGCTCGGCGGCTCGACGCCCCAGTGGTCCAGCAGCAGCTCCACGCGCCGTACGACGTCGAAGGCCGCACCCGCCGCCGTGCGGGCCACCAGGCCGGCCTCGCGCGCCGACGTGGCCAGGGTCGGCACGTCGTCGACCGGCTCGGTGGTCGTGCGACCGCCGCGCAGCGCGAGACCGACCTCGCCCGGCAGGACCACCGAGTCGCCCTCCCGGGGCACCAGCAGCCGCCGGCTGATCAGCTCCTCGGCCGGTGACCTGGCGTCGGCGGGGGAGACCGTGCGTCGTGCCGAGCCGGTCGTGCCCTCGCCGCCGCCGCTACGCCGGCCGCCGAGCCTCGCGTTCGA
>CAZDAO010000815.1:0-1816 GCA_964503015.1 uncultured Nocardioides sp.
AGCCCGAGAGGTCGTGCTGCTGGTTGAAGTCGAGCTGGCGGACCAGGACGGCGTCGCGGACGCCCATGATGCGGTGGCCGGCGCGGCGGGCGCGCACGGCGTACTCGGCGTCGTCGTAGAAGATGAAGAAGGCCGGGTCGGGGAAGCCGATCTCCTCGACCACCGAGCGGCGCGCCATGAAGCCCTCGAAGGCGACGTTCTGCACCTCGACCAGCGCCGGCATCGACGCCCGGTCGGGGTAGACCGCGTCGACGGTGGCGCGCTTGGGGTGGATCGCCAGCGGGTTGCGCAGGTCGAACTCGACCGCGGCCTTCTCCACCAGCGCGCCGGCCAGGTCCTCGCGCACCGCGATCAGGCAGTCCTCGTCGACGGCCATCAGCGCCTCGAGGCACCCCGGGGCGGGCACCACGTCGTCGTCCACCAGCCACACGCGGTCCCACCCCGCGTCGTACGCCGCTCGCACCCCGGCGTGGAAGCCGCCCGCGCCGCCCAGGTTGTCCTGGGTGATCACGTGCAGGTCGAGGTCGCCGCGCGAGGTGAGCAGCTCGGCGGTGTGGTCGGTGCTGGCGTTGTCGACCACGACGACGGCGTCGGGGCGGCGCGTCTGGGCGGCCAGCCCGTCGAGCAACCGGTCGAGGAGCTCGGCCCGGTTGTGCGTCACCACGACGACCGCGACGGTCTCGTGCCGGCTCGGCCCCGTCATGCGAGGAACCTCCGGTGCCCGTCGAAGTCGCCGGCGATGCCGGCGCGCATCGCACTGATGCTCAGCCTCAGCCGCGACAGGCTGGGCCGGGTGAAGGTGTAGAACCACGCGGTCTTCACCACGAAGGCCGTCGCGTGCAGCGGCCCCTTGTAGTCACGGAGGTTGACCAGGTTGTTGCGCGCCATGCAGTAGTGCTTGAGGTCGCTGGGCGAGTCGTTGTAGGTCGTGCGGCCGAACATCATCGGCGTCCCGAGGTTGCCGACGCTCGGGTGGCGCACCGTCGCGGTCACCACGGTGGCGACACGGGCTCCGGCCTCCTCCGCGCGGAGGCGGTACTCGTGGTCGTCTCCCCAGATGAAGAACTCCTCGCGTGGCAGGCCGATCCGGTCGACGAGCTCCTTGGTCACGAGCACGCCGTTGAACGGGATGACGATCCCGTCGATGCGGTCGTCGCGGGCCGCACGGCGTACGTCGTCGACGGCGTGCACGAAGCGGGCGCCGCCGGGGAGCCGGATCGGGAACACGAGCCGGCCGGGGTCGGCCTCGTCGACGACCAGGGGCCCCCAGAAGTCGAGGCTCTCGGCCTCCGCGAGGAGGTGGTCGAGGCAGTCGACGTCGGGCAGGCCGTCGTCGTCCATCAGCCACACCAGGTCGGCACCGCGGTCGATCGCCCAGGCCAGCCCGTCGTGGAAGCCGCCCGCGCCGCCGCGGTTGGTGGGCAGGGTGCGCCCCTGGAGCCCGATCTCCCCAGTGTGCGAGCGGCCCGCGAGCCACTCCCCGGTGCCGTCGGAGGACGCGTTGTCGACGACGAGGACCTCCGCGAGGCCCTCGACCTCGCCGAGGCGCTGCACGAGCTTCTCGAGCAGGCCCAGCCGGTTGAAGGTGACCACGACCGCGACGATGCGGGGCACGGGTCCGTAAGTCACGGCGTACACCCTAGGGGGCCGGGCGAGCGCCTCAGCAAACCGCGCCGAGGTCCTCCGACTCGTTGGCCGCGTAGCCCTCCGAGAGCGAGCCGATCGAGCCGCCGGTGACCGACGGCGCGGTCGGCGGAGCGGGCGTGGAGCCCTTGCCCTTGCCGGACGGCCCGGCGCCGGTCGTACCCGTGCCCGC
>CAZDAO010000816.1:0-1811 GCA_964503015.1 uncultured Nocardioides sp.
CTCCCTCGGCGACGTGCTCCGGTCCACCACGGCCCGATCCGACCACCACCCGATGGTGGCCGGGCTCGGCAAGGACGTCGAGGGCGGCTTCGTCGTGGCCAACATGGCCAAGATGCCGCACCTGCTGGTCGCCGGTGCCACCGGTTCCGGAAAGTCGTCGTTCATCAACTCGCTGATCACCTCGATCCTGATGCGGGCCACGCCCGACGAGGTCCGGATGATCATGGTCGACCCCAAGCGGGTGGAGCTCAACGCCTACGAGGGCGTGCCGCACCTGATCACGCCGATCATCACCAACCCGAAGAAGGCCGCCGAGGCGCTGGCCTGGGTCGTGCGCGAGATGGACATGCGCTACGACGACCTGGCCAACTTCGGCTTCCGCCACATCGACGACTTCAACAAGGCGGTCCGGGCCGGCAAGGTCGAGGTGCCCGCGGGCAGCGAGCGCACCCTGACGCCGTACCCGTACCTCCTGGTCATCGTCGACGAGCTGGCCGACCTGATGATGGTCGCGCCGCGCGACGTCGAGGACTCGGTCGTGCGCATCACCCAGCTCGCCCGCGCGGCCGGCATCCACCTGGTGCTCGCCACGCAGCGTCCGTCGGTCGACGTGGTCACCGGCCTGATCAAGGCCAACGTGCCGTCGCGACTGGCGTTCGCCACCAGCTCGTTGGGCGACAGCCGCGTCATCCTCGACCAGCCGGGCGCCGAGAAGCTGGTCGGCCAGGGTGACGGTCTCTTCCTGCCAATGGGCGCCTCGAAGCCGGTGCGCGTCCAGGGCTCGTGGGTCACCGAGGCCGAGATCCACGCGGTGGTCAAGCACTGCAAGGACCAGCTCGAGCCGACCTACGTCGAGGACGTGACGGCTCCGAAGGAGTCCAAGCGCGACCTCGACGACGACATCGGCGACGACATGGAGCTCGTGGTGCAGGCCATCGAGCTGGTCGTCTCCACGCAGTTCGGCTCGACGTCGATGCTGCAGCGCAAGCTGCGCGTCGGCTTCGCCAAGGCCGGCCGGCTGATGGACATCATGGAGAGCCGTGGTGTCGTCGGCCCGAGCGAGGGCTCGAAGGCGCGTGACGTCCTGGTCAAGCCGGACGAGCTCGATTCCGTGATCGCCACGTTGGAGGGGGGAGCCTGATGAGCACGGCACTGAACGAGGACGAGGTCCTCGACGACCACTCGGACGACCACACGGCGGGCCCGGTCCCGGCTGTCGTCCCGGACCACGTCGAGGTACGCCGCCATGCGGGCGTCGCGGCCGGCGTCGGGCTGACCGCGTCTGCGGTCGCCATCGCCTACCTGGCGCGCGCCGGCCAGACCGGTGCGGTCCTGGACTGGGCGTTCGCGATCGGGATGGGGCTCCTGGGTGCCTACTGGCTCGCCGGCCTCGTCGACGCGCGCACCCCGCTGCTGGTCGCCGACGCGCAGGGCATCCGGATCCGGCTCGGCCGTGCCTGGCGCGGCCTGCCGTGGACGGCGGTCCACCACGTCGAGCACACCCCGCGCCGCGGCCTGCTCCGCGACGGCCGCCTGGCCGTGGTGCCGCACAACCTGGAGCTGATCGAGGCCGAGCTCACCGGTGCGGGCAAGCGGCACACCAGCATCTCCCGGCTGCTGCACGGTGCGCCCCTGGCGGTGCCGCTGGGCCTGTCGACACGCGTCGTAGGCGCCGACGGCGACCTCTCCGAGGCCCTGGGCCGGGTGGCGCGCGACGCCAGCCAGATCGTCGTCCTCGAGCCGGAGGTGGCGGTCGAGGACGCTGCCGACGACACCGCGGCGGCGACCGAGGTCGAGGCACAGGTCGAGGC
>CAZDAO010000817.1:0-1809 GCA_964503015.1 uncultured Nocardioides sp.
GCGGGCCGCCTCGGCCAGCCGCTCGCGGTCGGAGGTGTCCGGCTCCTCCTCGGTGACGTCCTCGGCGGCGGCCAGGCGGGCCTCGAGCTCGGCCAGACCGGCGAGGTCGGCTTCGCGGGCCTCGCGGGCGGTCGTGATGGCTCGCGCGAGCCGCTCGGCCTCGCCCTTGGCGGCCCGCGCCTGCGAGCCGTACTGGCCCAGCTCCTCGGCGACCGCGGCAAGCGTCGCGTCGGACTCGTGCAGCTTGGCCAGCGCGACGTCGACCCGCTTCAGCGCGTCGTGCCGGCCGGCCTCGAGCCGGGAGATCTCGAAGCCGAGGCGCTCCGTGGTCGCGGTCGCCTCCGCCAGCTTCGTGGTGGCCTCGTCGACCGCAGCCTGGATCTCGATCAGGCTGGGTTGGCTGCTGGAGCCACCGGCGGCGAAGTGGGCACCGAGCAGGTCGCCGTCGCGGGTGACGGCGACGACGTCGGGGAGGTCGGACACCAACCGGCGGGCGGCCGGCAGGTCGTCGACGACGGCGACCTGGTGCAGCAGCCGCGCCAGCGCGGGGCGTACGTCGTCGGGCGCCGCCACCACGTCGACGGCGTACGTCGCACCGTCGGGGAGGGCGGGCCAGTCGCGCTCGGCCTGCGGGGCCCCGCCCAGCAGCAGCCCGGCGCGGCCGAGGTCGTCGTCCTTGAGGTGGGTGATCGCCTCGACCGCGGCCCCGGAGTCGGTCACGACCACGGCGTCGGCAGCGGTGCCGAGGGCAGCGGCCACGGCCGTCTCGTAGCCGTGGTCGACGTCGAGCAGCGCAGCCACGGACCCGAGCAGGCCGCCCACCGTGTCGGTCGCGGCCAGCAGCGCACCGGCGCCGTCCTTGCGGTTGAGGCCCAGCTCGAGGGCGTCGCGGCGGGCGATCAGCCCGGCCCGGTCCCGGTCGGCCTGCTGGGCGTCCTCGCGAGCGCGGGCGAGCTGCTCCTCGACCTCGTCGAGGGCGGCCACGGCCTCCTCGTGCTCGGAGTCCAGCCCCTCCTCGCCGGCGTCGAGGCCGGCGACCTTGGTCTCCAGCGCCGTGAAGTCCCGCTGAGCGCGCTCGGCACGGGTGACCGCGTCCTCGTGGGCGTCGGTCAGGCGTCGGATCTCCGCGTCGGCTGCCTCCGCGCGGGACTTCAGCGCGTTGACCTGGCCGGTGAGCCGGGCCAGGCCCTCGCGCCGGTCGGCGGCCGCGCGCTGGAGGCCGGCGATCCGCTTGTCCTCCTCGGCAGCGGCCTCCTCGGCGGCGCGCCTGGCGACCACGGCGGCGTCGAGTGCGGCCCGCTGCTGCTCGACCTCCTCGGCGATCTCGGCCTCCTGCTGCCGGACCCGCCCCGCCTGCGCCTCGAGCTCGTCGGGGTCGCGCCCGGAGTCGACCGTGTCGCCCTCCGCCGCGCCGGCGGCGTTGCGGATCCGCTCGTCGGCCAGCGACGCCGTGCCGCGCAACCGCTCCTTGAGGCCGGACAGCGCGAACCAGGTCTCCTGCGCCGCCGCGAGGCGCGGCAGGTCGTCGCGGAGCGTGGCCTCGAGCCGGGCCTCCTGCTCGCGGCCCGCGGCGATCTCGGCCTCGACCTGCTCGCGTCGCTCCTTCAGCAGCGACTCGTCCGCCATCTCCTGGTCGAGGGCGGTGCGGGCGGTGACCAGGTCGTCGGCCAGCAGCCGCGCCCGCGCATCGCGCACGTCGGCCTGAACGGTCTGCGCCTGACGCGCCACCTCGGCCTGGCGGCCCAGCGGCTTGAGCTGGCGCCGGATCTCCGAGAGCAGGTCGGCGAGCCGGGTCAGGTTGCCGTCGGT
>CAZDAO010000818.1:0-1806 GCA_964503015.1 uncultured Nocardioides sp.
GCCGCGCCGCACGCGACCAGCACCAGCCGCCGGGTCACGCCCTCGGGCCAGCGCGGCCTGCGGCCGGCCAGGAGCGACACGACGGTGGCGGTGGTGATCGCCCAGAGCCAGCACAGCGACCCGGTCAGCGCGGTCGCGCAGACGGCGACCAGCAGCTCGGCCACGTCGGCTCGCGGTCCGGCCGCGCGCCAGGCGCCCGGCGTCGCGGCGGCGCCGAGCGTCGTCGCGGTTGAGACCGCGACCCAGACCGCGACCGGCCTGAGGGTGGGGTGCATCGCCCGAGACACGACCCAAACCTTTCGTTTGCTTGTGTTTGCTTCATTCAAAAAAGGTTTGAGGTCGGTGTCAACGCGTTGTCCACAGGTCTGCGCCACTCCCGCCGGTCTGGCTAGGCTCGCGCCCATGTCCTGGGAGCACGAGCTGTTCGCGCTGTTCGACGACCTCGAGGGGCAGGCGGCGGCCGCGTGGGAGGCCAACCGGGAGGCCGAGCTCGCCGACCGGGCTCGTGCGGAGTACGCCTCGGTCACGCTCGCCAGCCGGTTGATGGCCTCACGGGGGCGGCAGGTCGCCCTCGACCTCCCGCACGTCGGTCGCATCGAGGGGAGCCTGGACCGGGTCGGGGACGGGTGGTGCCTCCTCGGAGGCACGGGGCAGGACTGGATCGTCCCGCTCGGCTCCGTCGCCGCGGTCCACGGCGCCAGCGGCCGCTCGGTGCCCGAGGTGGCCTGGTCGGCCGTCGACCGGCTGGGCCTGCGCTCTGCGCTGCGCAGGCTGGCCGATGCCGACGCGCGGTGCCAGGTCCACCTCGTCGACGGCACCCGGCACGAGGCGCACGTCCACCGGGTCGGCGCCGACTTCTTCGAGGCGCGTGGGGTCCGTGGCGAGCGGCTCCTGGTGCCCTATGCCGCGATCGTGGCCGTGCAGCGGCGCGAGGAGTAGGGGCGGTCGGTCAGGTCGCCTCGACGTCGTACGGCGGGACCTGGCCCTCCAGCAGCGTGTTGGCCCGGCTCGCGGCCTGCTCGCGATCGAAGTCGGCCATGGCCTCGCTGATGTGCTTGCGCACGATCGTGCGCGGGTCGAGGTCGCGCAGCTGCAGGTCGGCGTAGTCCGGGCCGAGCTCGGTGCGCAGCTCGTCGCGCGCGCTGTGCGCGAGCGTGCGGGCCCGGTGGAGCAGCTGCGCCGCCTGCCGGGCGAGGTCGGGGAGCTTGTCGGGCCCGAGCACGACGACCGCCACGAGGGCGATCACGGCCAGCTCCAGCAGCCCGACGTCGAACATGCCTCGAACCTACAGGTCAGAACCTGTTGGAGGGCGTGAGTCCGAGCTGCATGCCGGCCAGGCCGCGACCGCGGCCCGACAGCCTCTCGGCGACCTGCGCGAGCTCGCGGGCCGCAGGCGCCGTCGGGTCGGCCTCGACGATCGGCTTGCCCACGTCGCCGCCCTCGCGCAGCGACACGTCGAGCGGGACCCGGGCCAGCACCGGGACGTCGTAGCCGAAGCGCTCGGACAGGGTGGCCGCGACCCGGTCGCCGCCGCCCGTGCCGAAGACCTCGAGGCGGTGGTCGTCCTCCGGCGGGCAGTGCGGGCAGGGGAGGTAGCTCATGTTCTCCACGACGCCGACGACGCGCTGGTGCATCATCGAGGCCATCGTGCCGGCGCGCTCGGCCACCTCGGCCGCCGCCTCCTGCGGGGTGGTGACCACGACGACCTCGGCGCTGGGCCAGCACCTGCCCAGCGAGATGGCGACGTCGCCAGTGCCGGGCGGGAGGTCGAGCAGGAGGGCGTCGAGGTCGCCCCAGTAGACGTCG
>CAZDAO010000819.1:0-1799 GCA_964503015.1 uncultured Nocardioides sp.
TCATGCTCGGCCAGGTCGACAAGTACACCTGGCAGGACACCGGCTCGTCCTTCGGCCTGGCCGACGTGCTCGCCGCCTACCTCCTCGCCCAGCTGGAGGTGCGCGACACCATCCAGGCCAAGCGCGGCCACGTGCACGACTGGTACGCCGCAGCGCTGGCGCCCCACGCCGAGGCGCTGGGCGTGGAGCTGATGCGCGTGCCGCAGGACCGCACCCCGGCCCACCACATGTACTACGTGCTGCTGCCCGACCGCGCCCGGCGCAACGACGTGCTGGAGCTGATGCGCAAGGCCGGCGTGCAGGCGACCTTCCACTACCAGCCGCTGCACGCCTCCGAGGCCGGGCGCGCCTTCGCCGCGCGCGAGGTCGAGTGCCCCGTGGCGCAGGACGTCAGCGACCGGCTGCTGCGGCTGCCGTTCCACAACAACCTCACCGACGCCGACCTGGACCGCGTGGTGACCACGTTCCTGGAGGCCGCCACCGCCACCCTCCCCGACGGGTGAGCGCATCCGCCGGCCGACCGGGATCCGCGCCCTCTGCTGGTGGGACCGGCCGCGGTGACGGCCCGTACCCCGGTGCCGTCGTCGGTCTGGTCGCCGCGGTCAGGCCGGGCGGCCCGGCCGCGTCCTGAGCGCGGCTGCCGCAACCCACGCGAGGACGGTGGTCGCGGCGACCTCGGCGACCAGGAAGGCCGTCGCCGCGCGCTCGACCGGCGCGAGCCCGCCGAGGACGACCACGCCCACCGCGCCCAGCGCCAGGGCGGCCCCCCACGCGGCCGCGACCCCCGCGGCCCGGTCCTGGGCCAGCGCGGCGACCATCGCCACGACGTTGACCAGCGCCAGCCCACAGCCCGCCGCGACGACCGCCGCCGTCGTCATGCCGACCTCGACGGTGCTGCCGAAGAGCGCGCGCAGCAGGGCCGGCCCGGCCACCGCGCCGATCACGACCGCGAGCGGGACGACCACGACGGTCGACGCCAGCCAGGCTCGGCCCAACCGTCGCAGGGCCGCACCGTCCCCCGCGACGACGTGGCCGGTCACGACCTGCGTCACCTGCGGCAGCACCCCGAGCGCGACCATGTAGGGCGCCCGGAACAGCGCGAGGGCCGCGAACATCGCGGTCACCTCGGCGGGCGTGCCGCCGAGCAGCGCCACCAGCACCGCGCCTCCGGTCAGCACGCCCTGTCCGGCCAGCTGCCCGGTCGCCGCGCCGCCGAGGAAGGCCAGCGGCCGGGACTGCCCGGGACCGGTGTCGGCGTAGCGCCAGGCCGGCGGCCAGGCGGCGACCAGCGAGCCGGCGACCAGGCACAGGCCGTGGGCCACCGGGTCGTGCACCCCGGCCAGGAGCAGCGCGCCGACGAGCAGGCACCGGAGCGCGTTCTCCGCGACGAGCGTCCCGGCCACGGCCGCCATCCGCCCGCGCCCGGCGAGACCGCCGCGCAGCACGCCCACGGCGGCCGAGCCGAGCACGACCAGCACCACCAGCGCCGGGAACCAGGCGTCGTCGCGGTGGAACAGCCGCGTCCGGGCCACCCATGCCAGCAGACCGAGCGCGAGGGCGACGACCGCGACGAGGGTCGCGACGCGGCCAGCGGAGCGGCGGACGTCGCCCTCGTGGCCCGCGACCACGCACCGGGTGATCCAGTGCTGGAGCGGGAAGGTGAAGGCCGCGCCCGCGAGCGCCCAGATCGTCCACAGCACCGACACCGGCGCGGCCACCGTCGCCCCGAGGCCGCGCGTGACGAGCGCGAAGAGCAGGTAGGCCAGCAGCCCGTTGACCACCGAACCGCCCGCGAGCAG
>CAZDAO010000820.1:0-1799 GCA_964503015.1 uncultured Nocardioides sp.
TCGAGGTCGGAGTGGAAGTCAAGGTGGTCGCGCCCGAGGTTGAGGAAGGTCGCGACGTCGAAGACGACGCCGTCGACCCGGCCGAACACGAGGGCGTGGCTGGAGACCTCCATCGCGCAGGTGTCGACGCCGCGCTCGCGCATCACCGCGAACAACCCGTGCAGGTCGGGCGCCTCCGGCGTGGTGAGCTGCGTCCTGACCGCCTCGCCGGCGATGCGCGTGCCGACGGTGCCGATCACGGCGGAGGTGACCCCGGAGGCCGTCAGGCCCTGCTCGAGCAACCGCGTCGTGGTGGTCTTGCCCTGGGTGCCGGTCACGCCGATGACCCGCAGTGCGGTCGCGGGCTCGCCGTAGAGGTGGGCTGCGAGGACCCCCAGCACCCGGCGCGGCTCGCGCACGACGACCGCCGCCGTGCCGGCCGGGATCCGCTCGACCCCGGCCGGGTCGGTCAGCACGCCGACCGCCCCCGCCGCGAGGGCCTGGGCGGCGAAGTCCGCTCCGTGGGCGCGCGTGCCCGGGAGGGCGGCGTACAGGTCGCCGGGACGGATGCGGGCGGTGCTCAGCGAGATGCCGGACACCACGACGTCGAGGTCACCACGAGTGACCACCTCGGCCCCGTCGGTGCCGCTCCCGAGCCACGCGGCGAGCTCGGCTGCGGTGGTCGAGGGCGCGGACCGGGGCCGGGTCGGGCTGGCTGACGCATCCACCGACCGAGGGTATCGACTCACCACTCGACAGGGAGACGCGACGGCTTGCCGCCGGTCGGCTCGACGCCGTAGCGGCCGAGGACGTAGCCCATGATCCGCGAGAAGACCGGGCCTGCGACCGAGCCACCGCCGCCGTCGATCTTCGGGGCGTGGATGACGACGTAGACGGTGAACCGGGCGTCGTCGGCCGGTGCGAAACCGCCGAACGACAGCGAGGTGCTGCCGTCGTAGAGGCCGGTGACGGGGTTGACGCGCTGTGCGGTGCCGGTCTTGCCGGCGACAAGGTAGCCGGGGACCTGCGCCTTGGGGGCGACGCCGTCCTCCGGGTCGACGACCTTCTCCATCATCCGGGCGGTGGCGCGGGCGGCCTCCTTGCTGACCACCCGGGTGCGGGTCGCGACGTCGGTGCCGACCACGACGCCGTCGTCGGTCACCGCGCGGCCGGAGATCAGGCTGGGCGCGACCCGGACCCCGCCGTTGGCGATGGTGTTCACGGCCGCCGCCATCTGCGCGACGTTGACCGACAGCGACTGGCCGAATGCCACCCGGTCCTTCTCCTGCGAGGTCATCACCTCGCCCGACTTGAGGATGCCGGACGTCTCTCCCCGGACGCCGACCTCGGTCCTCTGCCCCAGGCCGAAGCGCTGGAGGTAGTCGACCAGCTGGGTCGGGGTGAACGCGTCGGCGGCCAGCACGGTGCCGATGTTCGACGACTTGGCGATGATCCCGGCCAGCGTCAGCCGGATCGTGCCGTGGTCGAACCAGTCACCGATCACGCGGTCCTGACGCGGCAGGCTGCCCGGCACCTTGAACCTCTGGCGCGGGAACGCCTTGCCCGCGTCGATGAGCGCGGCGGCGGTGAGGACCTTCTCGACCGAGCCCGGCTCGTAGGTGTCGTTCAGCGACCGCGCGCCGAGATCGGCCTCCTCGGCCTCGCTGGGCTCGTTGGCGTCGAAGGTCGGCACGTCGGCCAGCGCCAGGATCTCGCCGGTGCGTGTGTCCATGACGATCGCCGACCCGCTCGCCGCCTGGTACTGCTGCACCGTCTGGGCGAGTACCTTCTGGGTGAACCACTGCAGATCGCGGTCGATG